>JACCTS010000404.1 GCA_013812245.1 Rubrobacter sp. | reverse complement strand
GCGGATCAGGTCCGGCTCGTCAAGCGGTGCATCGTGGAGCTTGGCAAGGATCCCAAACGCTTCAACCCGCGCTCTTTCCAGTCCCAGATCTCCACCGCCAAGAACCGCCTCGACGGCCCAGATGACTACCTCCGCGCCACCGAAGGCTACATGGCCGAGAACGTGGCCGAGGTCTATGATCTCTACCAGAAGCGCCTCTACGAGAACAACGCGATGGACTTCGACGACCTGATCATGCAGACCGTCGCCCTGATGGAACTTTTCCCCGAGGTCCGAGAGCGCTACCAGACGCGCTTCAAGTACATCCACGTGGACGAGTACCAGGATACTAACCACGCCCAGTACCGCCTCGTCAACGTGCTGGCCGCCGGACACCGCAATCTCTGCGTCGTCGGTGACGACGATCAATGTCTCGTCGAGGGAACCGAAATCTCGATGTCCGATGGCACGACGAAGCCGATAGAAGAAATTACCACCGGTGACAGGGTTATGAGCGCGTACGGAAGCGGGGACTTTCGTCCGGCGAGGGTGACGGCGGCCGCGAAGCGGGAACAGACGGATGGCGTGCGGATAACTACGATCACCGGACGGGAGATAACGAGCACGCCAGAGCACACGCATTTCGCGGGGTACAAGCTAGGCCACACACCACAGATGTACTTCACGTACCTTATGTACAGGGAGGACATCGGCTACAGGATCGGGACTTCCTGCGTGTATACGAACGGACGCGCGAAGCTGGCGGTCGGTTTCGTGCAGCGATGCCGCCAAGAGCATGGGGATGCAGTGTGGGTGATCTCCACGCACGCAACCGAGGTCGAGGCCCGCGCCGAGGAGATGGTTCTGTCCCTGCGTCATCGCATCCCGACGCTGCCGTTCGTACCGCGTAAGGGCGGAAGCGTCAACGGGCTGGTACACGACGAGGCCCACATCAAGCGTGTCTTCTCCCTCTTCGATACAGAGGACAGCGCGATGGAATTGCTGGCAGAGAGCGGCTTGCATCCGGAGTATCCACATTACCAGCCTCAGAGCCATACCGGACGGCGGAGAAACTTGGTCGTCACGCTCTGTGGCGATCGGCGCGGGGCGTCGCCCATGCACCGCATCTCGATGGTGGGTCGTGATGATGAGGGGCGGCGTGCCCTAAAGGCTCTCGGACTCTCTGTCCGGCCTGCGAAGAACGGCTCCGTGAGCTGGCGCTTCGAGACCTGTTACAAGGATTTCGGACGGCTGCTGGAGCTTGCCGGGAAGATAAGGGACGTCATGGATACGAACCTCGTCTTCCGGGCACGGTTCGGGACGACCAGGGGCTGGCGCGAGAGAAACTCGCTGCCGTTCATTCCTGCCGGATCGGTCAGGGCGGGTATGGTCGTGTTCGACGCTGAAGGCGGCTACGATGTGATGGAGTCTGTCGAACGTGTCGTGCTGGATCGCCCTGTCTACGATCTCAACATAGAGAATACGCATAACTTCGTGGCGAACGGGATAGTCACGCATAACTCAGTCTATTCGTGGCGCGGGGCGGATATTTCGAACATCCTGGACTTCGAGCGGGATTATCCCGAAGCGACGGTCGTGAAGCTGGAGCAGAACTACCGCTCGACGCAGACGATTCTCTCCGCGGCGAACGCGGTGGTGGCGAACAACGCCTCCCGGAAGCACAAGGAACTGTGGACAGCGGGCGACGAGGGCGAGCGTATCCGGGTTTTCACGGCCTCCGATGAGTACGCGGAGGCGCGGTTCGTGGTCTCGGAGGTGGAGCAGATCGTGGATTCGGGCGCTTCGCCCCGGGAGGTGGCGGTCTTCTACCGGACCAACGCACAGAGCCGGGCGCTTGAGGACGTGCTGGTGAGGGAGGGCGTGCCGTACCAGATCGTGGGCGGCGTCCGCTTCTACGAGCGGGCTGAGATCAAAGACGCCATGGCCTACCTCGCCGTTGTCGCCAACCCCGCCGACGCCGCCTCGCTGGAGAGGATCGTGAACGTACCAAAAAGGGGGTTCGGGGCCACGTCGGTGGCGAAGCTCGTGGATCACGCCCGCATGAACGGCATCGCGCTGTACGAAGCCCTCTCGGAGGCGGATGAGGCTGGTATATCGGGCAAGGCGCGCAAGGCGTGTGGGGATGTGAAGAACCTCTTCGACGGCTGGCGGGTGGCGTCCAGGGAGGTGCCGCCTGCGGAGTTGATCTCCGCCGTCCTCGACGAGTCGGGGTATCGCAAAGAACTGGAAGATGAAAGAACCATCGAATCCGAGTCGCGCCTGGAGAACCTGGAGGAACTCATAAACGCGGCCCGAGAATACGAGCGGGTCGAACCAGAGCCGACGCTCGAAGGTTTCCTGCAGGAGCAGGCGCTCTACTCGGAGACGGACACGGTGGGAACCGAGGGCCGTGTCACCCTGATGACCCTCCACAACGCCAAGGGCCTGGAGTTCGAGCACGTCTTCGTCGTTGGGATGGAAGAGGGCACGTTCCCACACGCTCGCTCCCTCGACGAGCAGAATCTGGAGGAGGAGCGGCGGCTGTTCTACGTGGGGATCACACGTGCCATGAAGACCCTCAATCTCTCGTACGCCAAGCTCCGATCCAACTGGGGCGAGCGCGAGTTCCGTATCCCGTCACGCTTTCTCTCCGAGATACCGGAGGAGTTCCGGGCCGGGGCAGTGCCCGGCTTCGCCGCCGGGGCGAGCCGTGGAGGATGGGGTGGCGCGTTGCCCCGCCGGGGCGGTTTCGGGACGGCGGAGAGAACGGCCGCGGCGCCCGAGTATCATGCTGGCGAGAAGGTTCGGCACGCGAAGTTCGGTGTCGGGGAGATTGTGGAGGCCGGCGGCGGGAAGATCGTCGTCAGGTTCGGCGGGGAGGAAAGAACTTTCGTCCCCGAGATAGCGCCACTGAGCAAAGCATGAGCCAGGCGTAGACAAGGTTTCAGGAGGAGAAGGAGATGCCGCACATCTATGTCACGGGCCACAGGAACCCGGACACGGACACCATAGCCTCGGCAATCGGGTACGCCGAGTTCAAGAACCTGGTGGATCCGGACAACCACTATGCTTCGGCCCGGTTGGGGGAGGTCAATCCTCAGACCGCGTGGGCGCTGGAGCGGAGTGGGGCCGAGGCGCCCGCGTTACTTCCGCATATAATGCTGCGGGTCAAGGACGTGATGCACGAGGACGTGGTCACGGCCCACAGGAACGATCCGCTGCGTAAAGTCGGCATCGAGATGGCGCGGAGGAACATCGGCCAGGTGCCCATAGTGGACGACGGCGGCGCCCTCGCGGGCATCGTGACCGAGCGGGATCTGGCGCGCATGTACGTCCGGGAGTCGCGGGAGGCTTCGACGTTCGCCGACAGCCCCGTCTCCGTCGGCGCGATAGTGGACGTGCTCGAAGGTGAGCTTCTGGTCGGGGAGGACAGGGAATCGTCCGGGAAGCTCTGGGTGATCTCGATGAGCGTGGACTCGATGGGACAGTCCATGGACCCAGGCGACATCGTGGTGATCGGGGACCGCCAAAGGGGCCAACGGCGGGCCATAGAACTGGGAGCCGGCGTGCTCATCGTTTCCAACGGGGTCAGGCCGGAGGAGGAGGTCTTGAAGCTGGCCGAGGAGCGCGGCACGGCGGTCGTGCTCTCACCGCTGGATTCCTACGTCACGAGCCGCCTCATACAACTCTCGGTGCCATGCTGGGAGGTGATGAGCGAGAACCCTCTGACCGTGGAGCCGGAGACCTTGATCACGGACATAACCGATCAGGTGATGGAGGTGCACTACCGGGCGGCCATCGCCGTTGACGACGACAGGAAGCCCATCGGCGTCATCTCCCGCACCGACCTCATAAACCCGGATCCCCGGAGGGTACTCCTCGTGGACCACGCCGAGGTCGGGCAGAGCGTCGCTGGGGTGGAGAAGGCGCAGGTGGTGGAAGTCCTGGACCACCACCACCTCGGGAGCATCGAGACCTCCACGCCCATCCCGGCCACCTTCGATCCCGTGGGCTCGACGGCGACCCTGATCGTGGAGCGCTTCAAGGCCGCCGGCCTGAAACCCGAGGAATCCACCGCGACGATGCTGCTGGCGGCGGTGCTGTCTGACACCGTGATCCTCAACTCTCCCACGACCACCGACCGCGACCACGAGGTCGTGAGGCTCCTGGAGGAGTTGCTGGATCTCGACGCCGAGGAGTTCGGGATGGAGATGTTCGAGGCGTCGTCGGACGTGTCGAGCCTGTCCGCAGAGGAGATCGTGGAGCGCGACGCCAAGGAGTACGAGCTCTCTTCCGGCGCGACGATGTGCATCTCGCAGATAGAGACCGTCGGGATCAGCCTCCTGGAGCGCAAGGAGGATCTGGTCGAGGCCATGGAGCGGAACCGGGAGCGGCAAGGCTACCTCTTCCACGCGCTGATGGTCACGGACATTATCGGGCAGGGCACGGAGCTCCTGTGCGCCGGGGAGTGTCACGCGATAGAGCGTGCCTTCGGCGCACCCGTCGAGAACGGCGTCGTAGATCTCCCCGGTGTGATGAGCCGCAAGAAGCAGGTCGCCCCCAAACTTCTCGCGGCCTTCTAGAGAGCGACGACAGAGCCACAGGAACCGGACGGAGAAAACCGTCCTGTATGTTGATCACGCGGAAGGCGCGAGTCGCGGTCAGCCTCGAACGTGGCTAAACTGATCCCGTGGAGCGCGTGCGGCGGCGAAACACGGACGGAGCGAGCCAGAGGGCCTCCACCCTGGAGCTCTTCTATGATCTCGTGTTCGTTTTCGCCATCACGCAGGTCTCCCACCTCCTGCTGGAGCACCTGACGTGGGCCGGTGTCTTACAGTCCGCGATAGTCCTTTTCGCGGTGTACTGGTCGTGGAACTACACCACCTGGGCCACCAACGAGCTGGACACGGAGACGGTGCCGGTTCGCCTGCTCCTTCTGTCCCTGATGCTCGTGAGCCTCCTTATGTCGGTGGCGATACCGCAGGCGTTCGAGGCGCACGCGATGCTGTTCGCCTGGTCCTACGTGCTGATACAGGTGGGGAGACACTCTTTCCTGGCGTTCGCGACGGCGGGCGGCGGTACGCTCGAGCGTGAGCGTGCAGGCCGAATCCTGATCTACTTCTGCATCTCGGGGGTATTCTGGATCACGGGTGCGCTGGCCGAAGGGCCTCTGCGCTACGTGCTCTGGTGCGCGGCCATCGCCGTGGACTATAGCGGCCCTATTACCGTGTTCAGGATTCCGGGGATGCGGCGGATGGAGAGCGCGAACTGGTCGGTGGGCACGGAGCACTTCGCCGAGCGGTTCGGCCTGTTCATAATCCTCGCGCTGGGCGAGTCCATAGTCTTGACCGGGGCGACCACGTCTGAGTTGGATCTCACCCCGGCCAGGATCGCCGCCTTCGTCATGGCCTTCCTCGGGGCCGCAGCCATCTGGTGGCTGTACTTCACGTCCGTGGCAAGGTTGGGTGAGCATTACCTCGCGGTCTCAGAAAACCGAACCACGCTCGCCAGGGACGGCTACACGTTCCTGCACGTTCTATTTGTCGCGGGGATCATCCTGTCAGCGGTGGGAGACGAACTGGTCATAGCCCATCCCATGAAGGTTCTGCCCTCGTATGAGGCCGCGGCGGTCGCCGCGGGCCCGGCGATTTATCTTCTCGCCCATACCCTCTTCGCGTACAGGCTGACGGGCTCGATGTACAAGAGGAAGCTCTTCGGTGCGGTACTCTGCGTCGTGGCTGGCTTCGCTGGCCTGTTCATGCCGGCGCTGGCGTTCGCTGGGCTTCTGATCGCAGTGCTCGTGGCGGTGATCTGCGCGGACTATCTGGTGACCAGAGATGACGCATCATCTTTGGAGAAGCTCGAAGCAGAAGATACCGCCGGGTGACAGGCCGGTAGAAGAACCAGCGGGAACCTCCACTCCACGAAGGTTGCCACGTACTGGCTCTCGTAACTGTGGCCGGAGGTCCGGGCTCAGTTCCTCGAAGTCGAGGATCCTGGTCTGGTTGGCACAATAGTCGCCGCGCTTTGCACCAACCACGAGCATGATCCGGTGTCTGATCTCATCTCCAGCGAAACCGTCCGTTCCCGTGAAGCGTCGCCGATCATTGCCCGGATAGCGGCGGCCCCATCTTCGTGTCAGGAACGCTCGATGGCCTCGCCAAGCCGTTGGTCTGAGCCATTTTGATACGTCGGTCCCAACGCGTGCTTGCTGGTTTCATACCGAGCCCGGTTCGGGGCCGGCGTCGTCGGGGTCACCTTCCTGGCTATCCGTGGATGATCCCTTGCCGGCTCGCAAGAGCGCGAGGGCGCACAGTGGGAACAGCAAGACCGAGAGCAGCCCGGCCACCACGAGGGCGGCGCCGGTTGCGGGACCAAGTAGGCCGAGTTCCATCCCGATGCCCGTCGCGGCGACGATGAACGGCAGGGAGGTCGCCTGTAGCAACGCCGCCGCGAGTACGCCTCTGGTACCGACCATCGGCCTGTAGAGGGCGGCCGGTAGACCACGAGCCAGCAGCAGGGCGAGCAGGAACAGCGGCACCGGCGTAAGCGCAGCGCCGCCGCCTGCGAGAAGAGCTTCAACGTCTAGCTGTATCCCGCTCGTGACGAAGAAGAACGGGATGAAGACGCCGAAGCCGACGGCCTCGAGCTTCTGGCGGAAAAGCGGATGCGTCAGCATCCTGTCCCTGTCCACCAGCCTCAAGACGGTCCCGGCGATAAACGCCCCAAGGATGATCTCGAGCCCAAGAAACTGCGCCAGAACAGTGAAGCCAACCAGGAACAGCAGGGCGCCGCGCACCCGGATCTGGGCGCTCGAGTCCTGTAGCTTTTGCAGAACCCTGCTCAACCTTCCCAGGTGTTCGATCTCGGCGAGTGCCAGCCCGATAGCTGCCACCAGCAAGATAAAGACCCCGATCAGAAGCAGCGTCGAGCCGACGCTACTCGAGTCCCCGGAGAAGAACAAGGAGAGCAGGATCACCGCCCCGAAATCGGCGACGGACGAGCCGGCGATGATTAATTGCCCCAGTGTGGAGCGGCTCTGACCCGCGTCGGCCAGTACAGGTACCACTATGCCCAGCGACGTGGCGGAGAGCATAATAGCCACGAGCAGCGGAGCCTGTATGAAGCCGGCGAGCCCGAGCAAAGAAGCAACGCCGAACGCAATCGCCAACGACAACAAGAACCCCACACCGGCGCCCCGTATCTCTCCACCCCGCAACAGCGCGCCGAGGTCTATCTCCATCCCCGCGAGGAACAGCAGGAACGCGAGCCCGATCAGGGCCATAAACCGCAAGGGTTGGTCCACCTCGACCAGCCCGAGAATCGCAGGACCGATTACGATGCCGGCCACGATCTCGATTACGACAGACGGAACGCGCAGGACGGGCGCAAGGCCCAGGCCGAGCGGCACCAGGAAGGCGACCGCCGCGACGATGAGCACACCCGTGAGGGAGATTTCTGGCATCATGGGGCGCCTCCTGAACTAGATTTCACCGCTCCTGGATCAGAGGTAGCCGTTTACCTCGACGAAAACCTTGATCGCGCCTTTCTCGTCGGTAAGAAGTCGGATCATCTCCTCGTAGTTGTCGAGGCCCCGCACCCGGTGGGTCAACAACCGCCCGAGCCAGCCCGGATACTCGGCTTCGGCCAGGGCCATGTCCTGTACTCCGCGCTCGAAGTACGTGCGGTTGGCGTTCACGGAGCCCACGGCGACCTTGTTGCCGAGCACGAAGCCAAGCATGATGCGGTCGCCAGGCACCTCGACCTTGTTGTCGCCGCCGCTGATGCCTGTCAGCACGAGGACGCCGTTCTTGCCCAACGCCTCCATGCTCTCGAAGACGACGCTGCTGACACCCGTCGCCTCGAAGATAATGTCCCAGGGACCGTGCTCCTCGGCTGCTTCCACCAGCGGCGTCCGGCGCGTGCTCACGTACTTTGCTCCCAGTGCCTCGACGAGCTCGCTGTTCAGATAGGGTGGCTGGGTGCGGGCGAGCGTCGTTACATCCATTCCGCGCAAACGCAGTATGAGCGTCGCCAGTAGCCCGAGGGTACCCGCGCCTACAACCGCCGCGCGCTCCGGCCTCCAGACCTTTAGGCGGCGCTGTATCTCGTATGCCTGCTCGATGCCTTTCTCCGCGATGCTCGTGGGTTCGAGCAGCACGCCGACTTCCTTCAGTCCGGCGGGAACTTTGACGATGTACTCCTGGTCATCCACGTAGCGCTCGGTGAGGTATCCGTGGCGCAGGTTGATGCCGTGTTCGAAATACGTCTCGTCCGTGGTCATGTCGTAGGCGCCGATCTGGTCGTAGATGCTCGTGCCAGGACGCCTGACGGTCGCTACCACGTAGTCGCCCGGCTCGATGTCGCGCACGTTTGGCCCGACTTCGAGCACCCGTCCAAACGACTCGTGGCCGGTGACGAGGAAGTCGTAGCCTTCGGGGGCGTCGCCGTACTCGGCGGCGTTGATCTCCTTGTCCGTCCCGTCCACCCCTACGCGGAGCACCTCGACCAGCACCCCGCGCCCGTCCGGAACGCCACCGACCTTCGGCATCGGGAGGTCGGCCAGATGGATGCTGTTCGGCTTGCCCGGATAGACTGCCACCGCTTTCATCTCGTACTCATCTCACTCCACCTCTGCAAACAGGTTATTCAGCGACTCCGCGAGTGTCGGGTGGGAGAAGACGCCGTCCAGGAGAGCCGTGTACGGGAGGTTGCCCATCATGGCTATCTGGATCATGCTGGCTATCTCACCGCCCTCGATCCCGAGTACGGCGCAGCCGAGTATCTCCTTCGTGTCCGCGTCCACGATGGCTTTCATGAAGCCCCTCGACTCGTCCACCTCCAGCGCGCGGGCCACACTGCTCATCGGCATCCGCGCCACGCGGTAGTCGCGTCCCTGCTCGCGCGCGTCTGTCTCGCTCAACCCCACGCGCCCGAGCTGCGGGTCTATGAAAACCGTGTATGGCACGAGCCGGTCGGTGGTGGAGCGGTTGCCGTTGCCCAGCACGTTGTCGCGGATGATGCGGAAGTCGTCGGAGGAGATGTGGGTGAACGCCGGGCCGCCTTTCACGTCCCCCAGAGCCCAGATGCCCTCCGCACTCGTCTCCAGCCGCTCATTGGCCTCCACGAAGCCACTCTTGTCCGTATTGACGCCCGCCGCGTCCAGATCTAGCATGTCCGTGTTGGGCGCGCGTCCTATCGCCACCAGCAGGTGCGAACCCTCCAGTTCGCGTTCGCCGTCCCGCGTCTTTACGCTCAGTTGGACCTTGCCGCTGCTCTGTGACGCGCGTTGGGCGCCAGTCTCAAGCAGCACCTCGACGCCGTCCTCGCGCAGGATGTCCGCCACCGCCTCGGCCACGTCCTCGTCCTCGCGGGCGAGAAGCTGTTTGCCGCGCTGCACTATCGTAACTTCGCTCCCAAAGCGGCGGAACATCTGGGCGAACTCGAGGCCGACGTAGCCGCCGCCGAGGACCAGCAGATGCTCCGGGATCTCGTCAAGCTCCATGATCGAGGTGGAGTCGAGGAAGGAAATGCTGTTCAGCCCCTCTATCGGCGGGCTCGCGGGCCGCGCGCCGGTGTTGATGAAGACGTTGTCGGCGGTCAGCTCGGTGGTCCCGCCGTCGTTCAGCTTGACTTCCACCTTCTTCGGGCCGGTGAAACGGGCCTCGCCCGCCAGCCAGTCGAGGTTCTCGGTGTTCCCAACGAGCGTCTCCTCACCGCCCCGGAATTTGTCCACGATGTCGCGCTTGCGCCGGCGCACCTTTGTCATGTCCACGCTCACCGAGCCATTTTGGACTCCGTAGTCCGCCGAGCGGCGGTCAATGTACGCCGTCCGCGCGCTGGCGACCATCGTCTTGGTCGGGGTACAGCCTTCGTTCACGCACGTCCCGCCGAGATGCTCCCGCTCGATGATCGCGGTCTTCCGTCCGGCCCCGGCCAGCGCGGTTGAGAGCGGCGTGCCGCCCTGCCCCGACCCGATCACGACCGCGTCATAATGCTCTGCCATTGAAGTGGTTCCTTTCTCGCAGCGAACAGGAAGTAGTGCTTTCTACCCTTGCTTCTCTCTCGTTATCCGCTCTTGTCCTTCTACACCGCTCTCAAAATCGCCCGCGCCGGCACGCCGTCGCTGTGCTCGATCTTTACCGGCAGGCGGATCAACTCGTACTCTCCAGGCTCCACCTCGGATAGATCGAGACCTTCGATCACCCAGATCTCGGCCTCCAATAGCGCCTGATGCGTTTCGACGCCGTCCTTCCTGAACCCGCCGACGGAGAGGTAATCAATGCCGACGGTCCTCACCCTCTAGGCCGCGGGGTGGCGCGCCGCCTCCTGCGAGACGTAGACGAAGTCCTCGATGAACAGCTCTGACGGCCAATCGCGTGCCGAGTTGCGGGTCTTGAGCAGGATACGCTCGCCACGGTGGATGCCGTGCAGCCCGAGGTCCGCTGGTTTGACCGACTCGGGGTCGTGGACCTCGATGACGCGCGCCCGGCCCATCGCGGCGTCGAGCGGCATGTCGTCGAGGCCCGCGCCCCGCCGGACGAAGTGCAGCGGCGCGTCCATGTGCGTCCCCGCGCTGGCGCCCCTCGAGATACGCGAGACGTTTGCCGCGGCTCCGTGCTCGATGTCGAGCGAGCGCTCGATCTCCACCGGAGGGTTATCCGGCCTGTGGACCATGCCGCCGTGCAGCGATACCGGCACTTCTATCCAGCCTTCCTTCGCCCGTTTCGCTTCCCGTGATTCGCTAGACAACACGCTCTACCTCCTCGCTCCGAGCGCCCGGTCCAGGTTGTAGGCGGCGCTGATGAGCGTCAGGTGCGTGAACGCCTGCGGGAAGTTCCCCAGAGCCTCGCCGCTAGGTCCGATCTCCTCGGCGTAGAGCCCGAGATGATTCGCGTATCCGAGCATCCGCTCGAAGATGAGCCGTGCCTCCTCCAGCCGTCCTGCCCGCGTGAGCGCCTCGACGAGCCAGAACGTACACAGGCTGAACGTTCCCTCCTCTCCCGTGAGGCCGTCGGCGGACTTCTCCACGTCGTAGCGGTAGACGAGGCTGTTGGAGACGAGGCCGTTGTCTTTAGGTGGGCGGTTGATGGCGTCGAGCGTGGAGAGCATCCTGGGATCGGAAGGGGAGAGGAAGAAGACCAGCGGCATGATGAGGTTCGAGGCGTCCAGGGTGTCGCTGCCGTAAGCCTGCACGAACGCACCGCGTTCGGTGCTGTAGCCCTTGTCCATGATCTCCTCGTAGATCTCATCCCGCACCCGCGTCCACTTCTCCCTGTCCGCCGGGAACGAACGCTTGGCGGCGAGCCTCAAGCCGCGGTCCATGGCGACCCAGCACATGAGCCTGGAGTAGACGAAGTGCTGCTGGCCGCCCCGAACCTCCCAGATCCCCTCGTCCCTGTTCCGCCAGTTATCGCACACCCAGTTGATCAGGACCCGCAGCTTCGTCCACAGGTCGTAGGAGATTGGGGAACCATGCTTGTTGTAGAGGTAGACGGCGTCCATTAGCTCGCCGTAGATGTCTAGTTGGAGCTGGTCGTAGGCTCCGTTGCCGATGCGGACGGGCTTCGAGCCCCGGTAGCCTTCGAGGTGATCCAGGGTCTCCTCGATCAGCTCCGAGCGCCCATCTATACCGTACATTAGTTGTAGCGAACCGTCGGCTCTGGAGTTCTGGCAGCGGGATTCCAGCCAGCCCATGAAAGCCCGCGCCTCTTCGGTGAAGCCTATCCGGAGGAAGCCGTAGAGCGTGAAGGCGGAGTCCCGGATCCAGGTGTAACGGTAGTCCCAGTTCCTCTCGCCACCGATGCCTTCGGGCAGGCTTGAAGTTGGAGCCGCGACTATCGCTCCGGTTGGCTCGTAGGTGAGCAGCTTCAGGGTGAGTACCGAACGATGGACCATCTCGCGCCAGCGGCCCGTGTAGTTGGACTTCGAGAGCCAGCGGCGCCAGTAGTCCACGGTTTGCATAAAGAGCGCCTCTTCCTCGCTTCCGAAGAAGCCCACGCCGCGGTCTGCACCGGCTCCGACATCGCGCAGCACGAACGCCACCGACTGCCCTTCCTGCAAGGTGAACTCGGCAGCGACCTCGCCATTCCGCTTCTCAAGAGGAACAACAGACACCAATCCCAGGCTGAGTTGCGGTGAGCGGAAGACCGCGCCGCCGGATACGATCTCGGTATCGTGCTCGGCGCGGGCGTAGTCGAAGGCGGGAGAGCACTCCATCCCGAAGGCCATCGTTCCACGGACGACCTCGACGCGGCGTACGATCTGGCTGCGGTGATGGCCGTCGTCGGAGCCCTTGACCGGCATGTAGTCCGTGATCTCACCGACCCCGTTTGGCGTGAAAAAGCGTGTGATGAGAACGTTGGTGTCCGGCCAGTAGAGCTGCTTGGTGGTAACTCCTCCGCCCGTTGGGGCTATCTTGAACCGCCCGCCCTTTCTGGTGTCGAGGATGGCGGCGAAGACGCTTGGGGAGTCGAAGCGTGGCAGACACAGCCAGTCTATCGAGCCGTCCATGCCCACCAGGGCCGTCGTATGCAGGTCCCCGATCAGGCCGTGGTTCTCTATGGGCTTGTAGCCGCCGGATTTTTCTTCCTTCTTCCCGGTGGTACGGGGGTCCTCGATCTCCATCGCTATCTCCCTTCCCTCGTGATCGCGAACCTGAAGACCCGGCGTCTTCCGATCCATGCATCGGTCAGACGAGAACCCGGCGATCATGGGGCAGTTCACGATGAAACTTCCTTTCCTTCGGCCGCCAGGTTTCTCTTGCAAGCCCCGTCACTGGTAGAGAGCGGCCAGCCATGAGACTTCTTACCTTCTCTCGATAGCTGTTGGACGAGGTACCTGGTGACTCTTCGTTCTCTACTCCTTCTCCGAGCCTCGGTCCACCGGTGCGAATGCAAGCCAACGGCAATCGCCTGGCGTGATGGGAGTGTGAAGCCCGATGCTCGCAACTTACGCGGTGCCCTGATGAATTCGCGATCGAGGCCTGACTCGTCGGGATCGATCCATGACCGTTGATGCTGTCACCAGACGCGCTTCGCGACAGGCTTCGCCTCGCTGATAGCGGGCCACCGAGTCCGCGAAGGGTGCCAACCCGAACAAGCGCGGAGCGGCCATCGCGGACAGTAGGGCAGAACGAAGGCCGGCGAACGAGTCGGCCACCGCTGCAGGCCCCGCCAACGGGCATAAGAACGGTGTACGAGAGACGGACATGCTCGAAGACTGGCTCTCCCTCGCGGCAGCCGATCCTGCCTTCTGGTCCGGGACGCCGAACTCTCGTTCTTGGCACATTCTGGTTGACCTCGCGCGGTGCGAGCGCACCGGGTGGATTCGGAGTCGCGGGTAGAGTAGGGCGCCGATACAATGGCGGATTCATGACGGTTTCTCTCAAAGATCGTGGTAACGAACAGTGGCTCACGCAGCTACGGGGGGCGGGAAGAGATAGGGCCATCGCGGACCTCCGTGTCTTGCTCTTGCGCGGCCTGGAGGCCGCCCTGCACGGGCGGACGGGCGGTATGGATTCCTCGCTGGAGGACTTCGCCCAGGAGGCGCTCATCAAGATATTAGACAACCTGGACTCCTTCCGCGGGGAGTGCCGCTTCGTGATCTGGGCGCAAAAGTTCGCCATACGCACGGCCTTCGCCGAGTTGCAGCGTAGCAGGTGGCGCGACATCTCGTTGGACGAAGCCATCGAGCGCCGCGTCCACGACGAACCGGCTGACGCGTTGGAAGATCCCTCACGGGCGGCGACCCGGTCGATGTTCATGGCGCAGTTCCGGCGCTTTGTGGACGAGGAGTTGACTGAGAAACAACGCAGGGCCTTGCTGGCCGCGATGAACGGCATGCCCCTGGAGGCGGTGGCGGATCGCATGAATACAAACCGCAACGCGCTCTACAAGGTTTTGCACGACGCGCGCAAGAGGTTGAAACGGAGGATGCTGGCCGAAAGGTTCCTGTTCCAGGACGTTTTGTCCGCGTTCGAAGGGCAAGATCCGGACGCCACGCCTGACTTTAGATACAGGGCAGGAGAGCCGAGGATAGATTGTTCGACAAGGAAATCTTCAAAGCAGTGATCGAGGAGATAGCCGACACCCGCGAGGTGGAGATCGGCTGCAACGAGTGCTTCGAGCAGCTCGGCCGCTTTGTAGAGATGGAGCTCTCCGGCCTGGATGCCGTCAGGGCAATGCCATTGGTCCACGATCACCTCCAGATATGCGGCGAGTGCCGCGACGAGTTCGAGGTCCTCCTCACGGCCCTGCGAGCGACGGGTGATGCGTAGTGTCCGGACTCTGCACGCGGAGTTCCGACCAATGCGCCGGAAAGCGCCGCAGCATACCTCATCGTATCGTGCGCTAAGATAGGTCGCTCAGGAAAGTCTGGACTGTGGAGGTCGTGACAGGATGATATCCGAAGAGCAGGTGCGGCACGTGGCGAACCTCGCCCGGCTGGGTTTGACGGACGAGGAGGTCTCACGGATGGGCGGGCAGCTCGACGCCATCCTGGACAGCATAGAGAAGATCAGGGAGCTGGATCTCGAAGGCGTGCCCCCGACGGCCAACCCGCTGGACCTGACGAACGTACTGCGTCCCGACGAACCGCGCGCGGAATTGTCACGAGAGAGTGCGCTCTCTACCGCCCCCGACGCCGTGGACGGCATGTTCGCCGTCCCGAGGATAGATTGATGCTCGACCTAACAGCCTCAGCACTGGCGCGTAAGATCCAGGCCGGAGAAGTCTCCTCCCGCGAAGCCGCCGAAGCCGCCAATCGGCGCGTCGAGGAAGTCGAAGATCGCGTCAACGCGTTCATTACCCCAACGCCAGAGATCGCCCTGGAGCGGGCCGGCAGGGTGGATGATAGAGCCCGGAACGGAGGTCTACGGCCCTGGGAGGGCGTGCCGCTCGTCGTCAAGGACGTGCTCTCGACGAAGGGCGTCAGGACTACGTGCGGCTCGAAGATCCTCGAAGACTTCACGCCACTCTACGACGCCTCGGCGCTCGCGAACTTCGGCGAGGATCTGGTGATGGTCGGCAAGGCCAACATGGACGAGTTCGCCATGGGCTCTTCCACCGAGAACTCGGCCTACGGCCCGACCCGCAACCCGTGGGACCTCGGACGCGTGCCGGGAGGCTCCTCCGGCGGCTCCGCGGCGGCGGTGGCTGCGGGAGAAGGCTGGTGGGGCCTTGGGACGGACACCGGCGGCTCGGTGCGCCAGCCGGCCGCGCTGTGCGGCATCGTCGGCCTCAAGCCCACCTACGGACGGGTCTCCCGGCGCGGCCTCATCGCCTTCGGCTCGTCGCTCGACTGCATCGGCCCGATGACCCGCGACGTGCGGGACGCGGCCCTCTTGCTCCAGGCCATAGCTGGCCACGATCCCCTCGACTCCACCAGCGCCAGCGTCGATGTCCCGGATTACCTTACGGATCTCGAAGGCGGCGTCTCGGGGCTGCGGATCGGCGTCGTGAAGGAGTTGATGGACGAGCGCATAGACGCCGGGGTACGTGAGGTCGTCGGGCGGGTCGTCGGGGAGCTCGAAGAGGCCGGGGCCGAGGTGGGGGAGGCGAGCCTGCCGCACGCCTACTACGCTCTTGAGGCGTACTACATCATCGCGCCGGCGGAGATTTCCTCCAACCTCGCACGCTTCGACGGGGTGCGCTTCGGGCTGCGGGAGCAGGCGGACGGGGTTCACGAGATGTACCGCAAGACCCGCGAGAAGGGATTTGGGGACGAGGCCAAACGTCGCATCATGCTCGGCACCTATGCGCTGTCCAGTGGCTACTACGACGCCTACTACGCCCAGGCCCAGAAGGTTCGGACACGCATGATCCGGGATTTCCGCGAGGCGCTCTCCCGCTACGACGTGCTCGTCTCGCCGACCGCACCCTCGGTGGCGTTCGAGATCGGGGCGAAGACCGACGACCCGCTGGCGATGTACCTCCAGGACATCTGCGCCGTTCCGGCGAGCCTGGCCGGGATACCCGCCATCAGCGTCCCTGGAGGATTGAGCGATGGCCTGCCCGTGGGCGTCCAGCTCATGAGCGACCACTTCACCGAGCCGATGTTGCTCAGGGCCGCGCGTTCGGCGGAGCAGGTTTCGGACTTCGAGTTCTCCCCGAGACCCTGACTTTGGCGGGGCTGTTCAGTTCACCCGGCTGCTGCGGCTGGCTTCGCTGCCCTGCTTGCCCCTGACCTGGAGGGCCGTGATCACCATCAGTATTCCGAACGCCACGGCGTAGAGCCCGACCAGCCACACCAGCGAGAGGATGCCGACCCACGGGAGCACCGCGAGTATCAGGCCGAAGATCACGGAGACTGCCCCGCCGATGATCAGGGCCCACTCGCCCTGGATCTCCTCGCGCAGCCTGATTGCCATGGCCACCTCTGAGACTCCGGTGACGATGGCCCAGGCGGCGACGAGATAGAGCAGGGCCACGGCGGTTATTCCGGGGAAGATGAGGGCGATCAAACCCGCCAACACGCCCGCCCCGCCTTCCACCAACAGCAACCAGCGTGGCGTGTCTCCCCTGGCGCGGCCGAATGTGCCGACGATCGCGAAGACGCCGTCCACGAGCGCATACGCCCCGAACAGCAGGATGAGCGCTTCGAGCGCAATCCCCGGACGCAGGAACGCGGCCAGGCCGAACAGTATGGCGATGACGCCGCGCAGCGCCAGGGCCCACCAGTGGCCCGTCACCGCAGGTAGCACGGTTTGCGATTGCGTGTTGCTCATCTGATCCTCCCTAGGTCGTCCAACACTCTATCCCGCAACGCCGGGCCTCCATCCCGGCAAAGCCCGTCCATCACGCTCAACATACATTATACGCTTGGTCTAGGAACTCGTACGTGATCGGCGGCCCCAGTCTCCGGCGAAGCTGGGATCCTCGGGCAAAGAGGTGGCGGAAGCACCCTACGTCATAGGCATCGCTGGCAGCGTCGGGCAGGCAAGATCACGACCGCGCTGGTACTGCGGACTCTGATCTCACGCTGTACGTATTCTCCGAAAGAGGATCTGGTCTCTACCTACGGCTTCCTGACCCAGATCGGATATTGGAATCCCGAGGATTGATGGAACGTAAGAGTTTCACGGGAGCTACGACCGGACGCTCCTGTTACGGTTCCTGGCGGACATCAAGTCCGCTCGCGCCGAGATATCCAGGAGGCCGGGCTTCCGGCCCCTCCGAGAGGTTCTTCCTCGCTGACTACTTTGACTTCTCCATTTACGTGGGCGCCAGGGAGCGGCACGTCCGGGAGTGGCACCTGGAGCGCCTTCTGAGCCTGCAGAAGGGAGGCGGACCCCTCCGCCTCCCTCGCAATGCGAACCTTTCCGAGGAGTTGGCCCGCAAGTTCACCGGGTGCGGATGGGACGGAATAGCCTCCCCAACCTCAAGGAGTACATCGAACTGACCAGGTCCAGGTGTGTCTATTCTTCGAGAAAAGGCCGGATCGCGCCGTCCAGAGCGTACGTCCGCGCAAGGTCTGGCAAGTACCCCGGTCTCTTGTGAGAGGGTCCGCTTTAGCTCAGGTCCCTCCACCGTCCCGCCG
Source organism: Rubrobacter sp. (assembly GCA_013812245.1). Classification (GTDB taxonomy): domain Bacteria; phylum Actinomycetota; class Rubrobacteria; order Rubrobacterales; family Rubrobacteraceae; genus JACDGB01. The sequence goes on along the minus strand of JACCTS010000404.1, from coordinate 6,574 downwards.
GTGGTTAACCTTTATCCTGCTCCCCCTTGCTCCCTCCTCCAAGGAGCCCGCCCGCGGTGTCAGTTACCGTGCTCGTGGCTCCGCCTACCGTGCCTGTGACTGCGCCTACCGGCCCCGTCGGGGCTGCTGCGTGTGCGCGAACTTCCCCCTCCGTGATCTCCGGCGGACCCTGGACCATCGCTGCTATGTTTTCTCCTACCCAATCCGCGGCAAGCCTGTTGGATTCTTCGGCTCCCGTTTGATCCTCGAATACGCTCACCGTAGTTACGGTGCCACCCCCGCTGTTGAGTGCGTAATATGCCTGGAACCCCGGCGCTTCCTTAATGATAGGGACCAAGCCCTCGTTCGCCTTCTGCAGCAGCTCATCTACAGACCCAGGGTCCACCGCCTGGTAGTGCCGTATCGCTACGTACATCTCTGCTCCTTTCTTTCACCTCCCCAAAGCGGCTTGTTACCGCTTACGCACCCGTAGGATGACACCTAACCAAGTCTGGAGCAACCCATGAGAGCCTGATGCCCATGGTAGATGCTGTCCCTTGTTTCTAGCGGCTTCTCGCAAACCCAAATGCCATAGCGGCGGCGACAAGGAGGCCAAGAGGTGAGGTCGATGCGAGGCCGTTGCGGTCCTCGCCGGGCTGGTTTCGTGGGCGTGTACATCAACCCGGAGAAGATCGTCTCCGAGCCAGTTCAGGGGCTGATGGGCGCGGAGATACCGGCGTTGGGGTTCGCCCACCGGGCCTGGGTCTTGACCATCCAGCTCGGGCACCTGAGGACCACGAAGCAGGCGGTCGAGCTGAAACGTCGGGCGGCCTGCTCGGGCCGGTGCGTGGGTCTGGCCGGGCCAGCGGCGCACCGGACAACGCGGTTTGAGTCCCGTGCTCGCAACGATAACCGTCTCTGAGCGTTCGGATCGAATGTTAGAATAAGCTCGTATGCTGGCGTCCGTAAAGTGCGAGAGAGCAAGAGGTGGGGGTACGTGGAAGTCGAGGAGAGACGTACTTATCAGGCGGTGATCGGGCTGGAGTTCCACGTCCACCTGGCTACCGAGACCAAGATGTTTTGCGGTTGCCGGGTCGTGTACGGCGACGAGCCGAATACCCACACATGTCCGGTCTGCCTCGGGCATCCGGGGACGTTGCCGGTCGTAAATGAGAAGGCCATAGAGCAGGGCGTGATGGCCGGACGCGCACTGAACTGCGACGTTGCAGAACGGGCCGTCTTCGCCCGCAAGAACTACTTCTATCCGGATCTCCCGAAGGGATATCAGATCAGCCAGTTCGACGAGCCCATCTGCACCGGCGGCTACCTCGATGTACCGGTCGGCGACGAGACGGTGCGCGTCGGGATAACACGGCTGCACCTGGAGGAGGACGCGGCCAAGAACGTCCACGTCGGGGAATCCGGCAGGATGCACGGTTCGGTTGGTTCGCTGGTGGACTTCAACCGCGGTGGGACGCCGCTCATGGAGATTGTCACGGAGCCCGACATCCCGTCGCCGGAGGCGGCGCGGGCGACGGCAAACTACCTCAAGGAGATCATGCGCGCCATCGGCGTCTCGGAGGCGGACATGGAGAAGGGCCAACTCCGCTGCGACGCCAACGTCTCCATCCGCAACCCCGACGGCTCATTCGGCGTCAAGACCGAACTGAAGAACATGAACTCCTTCCGCTTCGTAGAGCGCGGCCTCGCCCGTGAACTGGAGCGGCAGCGCGAGATCCTTGAGAACGGCGGCAAGATCCAACAGACCACCCTCCACTACGACCCTGAGACCGACGAGGTCCACGAGCTCCGTAGCAAAGAGTTCGCCCACGACTACCGCTACTTCCCGGAGCCGGACCTGTTGCCGCTGGAGCTCTCTGAGGCGTGGGTGCGGGATATAGAGGGCCGCATGCCCGAGCTGCCGGATGAGCTTCGCGCCCGCTTCGTAGAGCAGTACGGCCTCTCTCCCTACGACGCCAGCGTGTTGACGGCGGACAGGGAGCTCGCGGTGTACTACGAGGCGGTTGCCGCCGAGGCGGACCCGAAGCAGGCAGCCAACTGGATCTCGGGCGATCTCCGCAGCCTTTTGAACGAGTCTGGCACTGAGATATCCGGGGCGGAAATAAGCCCGGAGCACATGGTCGAGTTGATCGGGCTGGTCCAGGGCGGCGCCATCTCCCGCTCGGCCGCCAGGGACGTGCTCGGCCGCGTCTTCGAGAGCGGCGATTCGCCCTCCGCTGTCGTCGAGCGCGAGGGGCTTGCGTCCGTCGGTGGCGACGAGCTCTCCGGCGTGGTCGAAGAGGTCATCTCCGCCAACCCGGATGAGGCCGAGCGGGTCAAGGCTGGGGATAAGAAGATTGTCGGCTTCCTGATCGGGCAGGTCATGAAGGCAACCCGGGGCAACGCCGACGGCGGCCGGGCCCGGGAGATCCTGCTCCAGAAGCTCGACGCCTAGGGCGTGTCTGCAGCCGCGCCGCGCGTCGTCGTACTTACCACCGGCGAATCCCACCTCCCGGACGCCGTACGTGAAGCTGGCGGAGAGCCGGTATCTTTCTACCTGCCTCCGGAACGCCTGGAGGGCGGCGTCGCGCTTGCCCGCGAGTGGGTGGCGGACGTGGCCCAGGTTTCCTGTGCGGCCGAGGACTTCGACGCCCTGATGATCGCCGCCGATGAGCCCGCTGACCTGGCGGGGTTGGTGGTCGCGGCGGCACGCCTGAACCTGCCGACGGTCGTCGAACCGGAGGGTTCCTCCCTCTCCGTCGCGCTCTCGGCGCTCGGCCTCTCGCCTCTCGGGGCTGATCCGGCGGAGACCGTGGTGGAGATCTCCGGCAGCGGCAGGCCGCGCGTCCGGGAGCTCGTCGGCGAGTTCTCCCTGGCGAACGCGCTGCGGGCGGGCATCTCCGCCGGAGGCGGGCCGGAGATGATCGTGCACCTCACCGCCATCGCACGGGAGGCGAGGGCACCGGGCTTTCTGAAGATGGTCCGCGTTCTCGTCCCCGAGACGGCCGTCCTCGCGGAGCCCGGCTCCGAATGGCTCACCGAGCACGGGACGGCCGGGTTGCTCGCGCACCTCGGCGAAGCCATCCACGACGGCCCGACAGTCGAGGGCCGGCTGCTGGAGAACCTGCCGCCCGCGCCACCCGCTCCCACGCCCTCCGGAGCCCGGCTGTCGCTCGTGCGGGGGCGGGCGAGCGGGGCGGAGGCCCTGTGCCGGTCGTCCGGGGAGGCGGAGGTATCCGGGGACGTGCGGTTCTTTCGCTCCGAGAAGCCGGCCGTTCAGGCGCTGGAGAAGGAGCGGGTGGAGCCCGGCTCCTTGCTGGTCGTCGGCGCTGCCGGACCCAGGAGTGGGCCCGGACTGTTGCGTCTGGACGGCCTGGCGCGCGTCCTCGACGAAGAAGGTTTGATGGGAACGCTCCCCGTTCTCACGGACGGTATCGCCCCGGACAGAGCGGGTGGGGTTTGGATATCGCTCTTCACCCCCGAGACCGTCGAGGACGGCATCCTCAGCCGCCTCCGGGATGGAGACCCCCTCCGCATAGACCTCGAAGAAGGACGCCTCCGCGCCGGCATCGTGGCGCGGGAGATCTCCGACCGTCACCCGCGCAGGCTCCCCGAGCGTCGTGACGCGGGCTACGCGGCGCGCTACGCGCGCTCGGCGCGCTCGGCTTTCGAGGGCGCGGGTTTCCAGTAAAGTTCAGCCGGGCTTGCGCGCCCGGACGTGCAGAAAGTAGGCGACGACCTGCGTGTCCTGAAGCCCGGGCCATTCTCTGACGGTTGCATCGTCGGGGCTGGGTTCTGCCAGGTACTCGACCACGAAGTTTGCGGAGATCACCATGTTCAGCCACTCGCTCAGGGTTCTCGTGAACCGTGGGGTACGGAAAGGCCGCAGACCCGCTCGAACCTCTGGCGGGGCGGCGCTGAAGAGCCACTCCTTGACCTCGCCGTCGATACGGCGGAAGTAGTCTCCGACTTCGATCGCATAGGTCCGCCCCTCGGTGTCGAGGAGGTTCTCACGGTGGGGTGTGTCGAAGCAGGGGTGGGTGATGGAGAACTGGAAGAAGCCGCCTGGATTCAGGATACGAAATAACTCCGCCAGCACGCGTTCCGTCTCCGGTATGTCCATGAGGCTCATGAAGGCCGTGGTGAAGTCAAAGCTCGCGTCCTCGAACGGAATGTTTACCGCGCTGGCCACCTCGTAGCGGATGCCCGAAGGATGTTCTTCCTCCGCTTCCCTCGCGTGGCGGATGAAGTTCGCTGAGATGTCTATTCCCGTCATGCGGGCGCCGCGTTCGGCGAGGAGCCGCGTGTTGTATCCCTCGCCGCACCCGACGTCCAGGCCCGCGAGGCCGTTCACCTCCGGCAGCATCTCCAGGAAGGCCGGGGTGTTCAGACCGTCACGGTACTGGTCGTAGCTGGTCCGGACGAGCTTAGTCCAGACATCGGCGTTCTCGTCCCAGTAACGGCCGACGCTCTCGTGGTCCATGCGACCTTTCCTGTGAATTTCCGAATCGTACGGCATCTCCTCGCCGCGCTTCGTTTAGACTCTAACCGATGATCGGGGACCGCGCGACACCAGGCCCGGAGATGGATCTCAGCGAGACCGGGATGTCCCTCGGCGGCCTCTACGTGTACCCGATCAAATCTTGCGGCGGCATCTCCCTGGCCACGGCGGAGGTGGACGAGCGGAGCATCCGCCACGACCGCCGCTGGATGCTCGTGGACGAACATGGCGTGTTCCTGTCCCAGCGTGAGATCCCACGCCTGGCGCTCGTCCGGGTGGGTATCGGCGGGGACGGACTTCTTCTGGACGCGCCGGGCATGCCGGCTCTGGACGTGCCGTTCGCGCCGGAGGGGGAGTCGGTGCTCGCGCGGGTGTGGGACGATCTCGTCGAGATCCTGCGGGTGGGAGACGAGGCCGACCGCTGGTTCAGCCGGTTCCTCGGCGTCCCGTGCCGGCTGGTGTATCTGCCGGATCGCTCGGTGCGGCCCGTGGCCCCGACCTACGCGAAGCCCGGCGATCGAGTCGGGCTCTCCGACGGGTTTCCTTTTCTCATGATCTCCGAGGCATCCCTCGGCGACCTGAACGGCAGGCTCGACCATCCGCTCCCGATGGAACGTTTCCGGCCCAGCCTCGTGGTTCGGGGTTGCGGTCCCTTCGCCGAGGACGGCTGGCGCCGCGTCCGCGTCGGCGGTATCAACTTCCGGGTCGTCAAGCCGTGCGCGCGCTGCAAGATCACGACCGTTGACCAGTCGAGCGCCGAGACGGGCAAGGAGCCACTGCGCACCCTGGCCCGCTACCGCAAGGCGGGCAGCGAGGTCTTCTTCGGCCAGAACCTGATCCACGACGGAACGGGCGTATTGAACGTGGGCGACGCCGTGGAGGTTATAGAGCTGCGCCCTGTCTGAGTTGTCAGGGATTTTCGGTCGGATCCGGCATCCCCCGTTCCTTGCCATCATCCGATGGACTGGATGAAGGTGCGCCCGAAAATGTACCGTGTAGCCAGAACGACGAGGATGCAAAACGGCGATTCTTTCGATGTTCCACCGGTTCACTCTCAGGCTACGCGTGGCAGAACCGCCCGCCCCCGTGAGAATACCGGAGGTCCGGCATCACACGTTCCCATGTGCCGCGAAAATCATGTAAATTACACAATTGCTACTATGAGTCGAGCGTATCCGTGGGGGTTTATGAGGAAGATAGCATTCACCAACGCGAAAGGCGGGGTTGCGAAGACCACGACCTGCGTGAATGTAGGTGCGGGGCTGGCTCTGGCTGGCTACCGGACCCTTCTCGTGGACTGTGACACCCAGGCGCAGGTGACGAAGAGCCTGGGTGTTCAGGCGGGCGAGGGGTTGGCGGAGCTCGTGCAGGGTGACGCGAGCCTCGGGGACGTACAGATAGAGGCTCGCGAGAACCTGTTCGTGATCGCCGGAGGCGGGGCGCTCTCCGGGGCGAAGCGTTTGATCTCCCGGCGGGACATGCGCTCGGAGCTGGTGCTTAGCGAGGTCCTAGAAGACCTACGGGGCTACGACTTTGTGCTGCTGGACACGGCGCCTTCTTGGGACGTTCTCAGCGTCAACTGCCTCTTCTACGTCGAGGAGATCCTGATCCCGGTCTCAATGGAGGTGCTGGCGCTTCAGGGGGTGGGCGACTTCCTGGCCCGCGTGAAAGAAGTGCAACAATACCGGGGGAACCTGACCGTGGGAGGCATAATCCCCACTTTCTACGACGGCCGGGTGAAGAAGAGCGCCGAGATCCTGGAGCAGTTGGAGCGTTACTTTCCGGGCGCCGTCTTGCCGGCCATACGTTACAACACCAGGCTCTCGGAAGCGCCGGGCTTCGGCCAGCACATCTTCGAGTATGCGAAAAGAAGCAATGGGGCCGCGGACTACGCCCGCCTGGCGCAGCGGCTGGCGAAAGGGGTGTGAGCGAAAGCATGGGGAAGAGGAGAAGGGTGCCGGAAAATCTAATGGGGTCGATCCTGGGCGAAGAGCCAGGAGCCTCCCCGGAAGTTCGTGGGAGGAGTACGGGGGATCAGGAACCCGCTTCGCCTTTCCCTGCGGGCGGAGGCCCCGCATCCTGGGACGAGCAGTC
>JACCTS010000390.1 GCA_013812245.1 Rubrobacter sp. | reverse complement strand
GGGACGTCTTCCTGCTCTACGTGAGCCTCTACTCCGTGGGCCGCTTCTTCGTCGAGGCGCTGCGCGTGGACCCGGCCTTCATTATCGGCTCCTCCATCCGCGGCAACCTCTTCGTGAGCAGCGTGCTTGCCCTGGGCTTCGCCATGATCCTGCTCCTCAGACACTCCGGCTCCCGCAAACGCCCTTCAGCCCACTAGACCAGCACCCGCCGGATCCCCTTGACGATCCTCACATCCCCTGCTATCACTCCGTGTAGTTGAAAATATTTTTCAGTTAGTGAGACGGCTTGGCAGGTTTGGAAGCGATGGTCGGGAAGTTGCGGGGCCTGGGTTACAAGGCCACGCCGCAGCGGCTGGCGGTTTTGGAGGCGTTGGCGGCGGAGCAGCACCAGAGCCTGGAGGAGTTGCGGGGGCGTTGTCCGGGCGTGGGGTTGGTGACGATGTACCGGACGTTGGATCTCCTCTCCGAGACGGGTCTGGTGAGGAGGTTGGATCTCGGTGACGGGCCACGCTACGAGCTGGCGGAGGACCATCACCACCACATGATCTGCGAGTCCTGCGGCGAGGTCTCAGAGTTTGAGGAGTGTCCCGTCGACACCCGTTCGCTGGCGGATCTGGGCTTCGAGGTCAACGCCCACAGCCTGGAGGTCTACGGGCGCTGCGCCGGTTGCGTGGGAGGTGAGCGGCGGTGACCGCCCTCTTGATGTCCGCGCTGGCCGCCGCCGGTTTCTCGCTCGCGAGCCTGCTGGCGTTGTTCGGCAGGGAGTTGGGGCCGCGCGGCCGGTCGTATGCGACCGCCGCAGCAGCCGGGATACTGCTCGCCCTGGCGTTCGCGGATCTCTTCCCGGAGGGACTGGAGATCTCGGCTGAGCCCGCGATATCCGGGTTTGTGGCGGGCTTCGCGCTCCTGTTCCTGATCGAGTCGCTGTTCCGCGTGCACACGCATCACTCGACCGAGGAGCCGATGCACAAGCACGCGCTCGGTCCGTTCGTGCTGGGGCTGGCGATCCACAACCTCGCCGACGGCTTCGTCTTGGGCGTCGGGGCCAGGCCGGAAGCGGTCACGTCCTGGATCGTCGGGCTGGGTATCCTCGTGCATCAGGTGCCGGTCGGGATCTCACTGGCCGCTGTACTCGCCGCCGCGCATGCCACCGGCGCGCGGATAGCGTGGACGACGGTGGCCCTGGCGCTCGCCATACCCGTCGCGGCGGGCCTCACGATCCTGCTGCCCACGCCGGGCGCGGGCGCCCTCGGGTTTCTGACCGGCGCAGCCGGGGGCGTGCTGGCCTACGTGGGGGCGGCGCACCTGCTGCCCGAGACCCGGGCCGACTACCTGAGCAGGATAACCGGCGTGATCTTCGCCGCAACGCTCGTGGCGACCACCATCGCCCTCATGACGGCTCTGGGCGACTGAAGGTCAGAGCAGGAGAAACCAGACGGCCAGAAGCAATGCTTCTACGACGAACAGGATCGCGATAGGCGTCGCGGAGCGAATTCTTTTCTCCGAGTACACCGTCGGGGCCATGAGCCACCCGAAGGTCGCGCCTCCCAGGAGGCCGCCGATGTGCGCCGTATTGCTGATGTTGGGGATCGAAGCCCCGAGGAAGAGGTTGATGGCGACCAGGATGAGGAGTTGCCGGATCACGGGGTTCTGCCAGGAGAACGTCCCGCGCCGGACAGCGTACCCGAGAATACCTCCGAGGATGCCGAATATGGCCCCGGATGCCCCGACCGCCGGTGCGTCGAAGCCCCCGAAGTACAGGTAGGCGAGCCCGCCGGAGAGACCGCTCAGGACGTACATGGCGAAGAAGCGTCCTCGCCCGAACGATTGCTCCGCGAAGGAACCCAGGAAGTACAGTGAGAGCATGTTGAGCGCCAGGTGTGTGAGGCCCGAGTGCAGGAACACGCTTGTCACCAGCCGCCACACTTGCCCTTCGGCCACGAGCTTCGGCACGAGCGCGCCCTTGATCAGGATCTCTCCCGGCTGCGTCACGAAGGCCACGTTCCACGGGATGCCCGCGGCCACGGCCAGGGCCATCACCCCGGCGTACACGAGCACGCAGGCAAGGATCAGGGAGAACGTTACCGGGAGGCGCGCGAAGTTCCGCAAAAGATTTTGAAGGTTGGCCGCAGTTTCTCTAGCGACGCTTTATCTCGCGGGCGGCGTCCCCGACCTGCACTTTGGAGAGGTCTTGCAATGGTCCACCGAACATATTCTCCAGGTCGTTGTCATCGGAGGAGCCGGTGCCGAAACCCTGGACGTGGACGTTGCCCTCGCCGAACATCTGCCCGAACATACGCTGCAGGTTCTCCTGCATGTCGCCCAGATCCGAGGCTCCGGCTTGCTGACTCGTGCTCGTCAGGCGGGCGATGGCCAGCCGGTCCTTGACCTCGGTGACCTCCGCGCGGGCCTTCACGTCCTCAACGGTGCCCAGCGTCTCGCCCGTGTCCGGGTCCCAGACTTCCTCGCCGTCGGGCGCGAAGATCTCGAACTGCATACCCTGGCGGACGCCCTGGACGCGTCCTCGGTTTATTACCACTTCGTTGCTGCCGAGAATTTTTGCGATCTTGCCTTCGAGGGTCATGCGGTTAATACCTCCATAGTTGCAGCATTTCAGCTTTTCAGTCTTCTACGATTATATCCTTCACAACGTTTCAGGCATTCGGCGGCTACAATCCGTGGCGTGTCGGATAGAACCAACAGGATCGGACGCCACCTGCCGACTTCCGGCGGGCTCAAGAAGACCCTGGCAACCATCGAGGCACTGGGTTGCGAGACGGTGCAGATCTTCGTCTCCAACCCGCAGGGATGGGCGGACCCGACGCCGCGGACGGACGCTGAGGTGTTCGTCCGCGGGACCACGGAGGCGGGAATCTGGCCGGTCGTGGCGCACGCGAAGTACCTGATCAACCTCGCACCTCCCGATGCCGATCACCGCGAACGCTCCGCCGGGGCCCTCGCCCGCGAACTGGTGGCGGCTGGCGCTATCGGGGCCCATCTGGTCGTGGTCCACTCCGGAAGCCACGGTGGTGACGGGGAGGAAGCGGGGATGACTCGGCTCGTCGAAGGGCTGGACCGCGCCCGTGAGCTGGCCGCCGGCTACGCGGAGACCTCTGATCGGGTGGCGGAGCCGGTGATCGAAAACTCCGTCGGCGCGGGGACCCAGCTCTGCTCCACGTTCGATTCTCTGTCCGAAGCCGCCCGCCGGGCCGGTGTGCGGGCATGCGTGGACACGGCCCACGCGTACGCCGCAGGCTACGACCTTTCGACCCCGGAGAGCGCGCAGGAGGCGGGAGATGAGCTGCGGGCGGCGATGGGTGACAGCGTCGCCCTGATCCACCTCAACGACGCGAGGAACGAAATGGGAGGCCACAGGGACGGGCATCGCAGGATCGGGGAGGGACAGATCCCGCGTGAGTCCTGGCCTGGATTTTTCGCGGCTTTGCCTGGCGTTCCGGTGGTGATGGAGACGCCTTACGGGACACCGGAGGTGGATGCGGATCAGGTGCGGCTGGTCAAGGAACTGGCTGGTGGGTTGCCTCTGGCACCTGATGGGGTATAGAATCTCTACCATGAAGACCGTGGATATCCGTCCGCAGGGGCGCACCGGGGACCTCCTCTCGACCATCGGCGAAACGCTGCGGGCGGAGAGGAAAGAGCGGGGGCTCACCCTCAAGCAGGTCGCGGAGGACGCCCACGTATCGGTCTCCTACCTGGCGGAGATAGAGCGCGGCGAAAAGGACCCTTCTTCCAAGGTACTGGAGAGCATCTCCGGCGGCCTCGGCATAGAAGTTAGCGAGCTCCTCGTCCGCATCGCCTTTGCCCTGGAGCCCGCGCCCATCGTTCCGGTCGCGGACTCTCTGGCCGCCTAGAGAGACGCCCGCTCCGGGCTTGCGTTTTACCCTCCATCCCATCGCCGAAACCGACGCGCGAGAGATCTCCCGCTGGCGCTACGATGAACCGTACTCGCTCTACAACGGCGACCCGGTAGCCGTGCCCTCGCTCCTCGACGAACGGCTCGCTTATCACTCCGTCTTCGACGAGAATGACGGGCTGGTTGGTTACTTCTGCTTCGGGGGGGATGCCCAGGTGCCGGAGGGCCAGCGGCTCGGCCTCTACGACGAAGAGGTCGCGCTGGACGTCGGGCTCGGCATGAGGCCCGACCTCACGGGGAGGGGAACGGGGTTGGAGTTCGTGCGCGCCGGGCTTCGTTTCGCGGAGGAACGATATGCGCCGGCCGCCTTCAGGCTCACCGTCGCCGCCTTCAACGAGAGGGCCATTCGTGTTTACCAGAAAGCAGGCTTTGAATCCATGACCACCTTCGGAGGCAGTATGGCTTCAGGCGGCCGGGAGTGGCTGCTGATGATTCGCCGCCCACGCTAGAAACCGTCTGAAAGGCTTCATGGACGAGCCAACCCCCTCATCACCGGGGAAACCACCGAGAAGATCTCCCCAGAACCAGCCGCTGGAGAAAAGACTTGCGGGACAGCATGCTTCCAGCGAGGGGCGAAAACGCGCGGCGCTGTGGACGGTCGCTGAGATGGGCGCCTCGGCGTTTGGTCTGAAGGGTGTCGAGCGTTTCGCGCGGGACAAGGTGGGGGAGGCGAAGCGAACCTGGATAGCGGGCGGCAGGGGAGAGCAGAAGGTCGGCGCCGCGCTCGAAGAGCTTTGCGGGAATGGTTTCTACGTATTTCACGACGTGAAGCTGCCCGGCTTCGGCAACGTGGACCACGTTGCGCTCGGCCCGCAAGGGTTCTTCGCCATCGAAACCAAGAGCCACAGGGGCAAGGTTAGCGCTCACGCCCGCGAGCTTCTACTCAACGGACGTGCGACGGAGAAGGACTTCGTAGATCAAACCTGGAGCGGTTGCTACCGGCTGAAGGAGATCCTGGGCAGCAAAGTTACGCCGCTTCTTTGCTTCTCGGAGGCGTTCGTGGAGGGCCGCGTATTCCTTCAAGGTGTACGGGTGCTGCCGCTAAACTAGCTGAAGGACGAGATACTGCGATCGAAGCAGCGCCATAAAACCCGCGACGAGGTAATAAACGCCGTCAACGCGCTCGGCGCGGCAACTGGATGCTATCCCTCTTCCGTGCCCCGCACCGTCCGGACGTAGATCCTGGCTCCGCCGGTGGAATAGAACACGGACGGGATGGAGCCTGTGCTATAACCTCCGGGCATGATCCGGAGGAGCGAACCCTGATCTTCTACGCCGCCACACTGGTTTTTCTGGCTAACGTCGCGCTGGGCGTCCTGGTGCAGTTCGGCGTCGTGGACACGAAACCGTTCCGGTGGCTTTATCACGGGCTGTTCTTCGCGGTCTTCGCCTCGGCGGTGCTGGCGGAGTGGCGATGATGTTCTGTGCCACTACCCTGCTACGTAAGCTTCAGGAGGCGTAGGAGTTTGGACTTTCTCGAGGTGGTCAGGCGGCGCCGCACGACCAACGGACCTTTCCTGCCGGACCCCGTGAGCGGCGAACACCAGCGCCTGCTGGTCGAGGCGGCGGCGATGGCCCCATCTCACTTCAACAGCCAGCCGTGGCGGTTCGTGCTCGTGGACGACCGCCAGAAGATCGAAGAAGTCGCCAGCATCAGCGGAGAGAGCATGACGCGCCTGATGGAGGAAGGTACGTTCTGGAAACGTTACCGGCCGTACTTCCGATTCTCGGAGAAGGAGATGGAGGAGCGACGCGACGGCATCTTCATAGACCAGATGCCCCCTGTTCTCAAGCCTTTCAGGAAGCAGATCTTCTCGAACACAGGCCAGGCCGTGATGAACCGTTTCGGCGTCCCGAAGACTCTAGGTGAGGACAACCGCAAGCTGGTCGCCGGCTCGCCCCTGCTCCTGGTCGTGCTCCTCGACCGCGCCGAGTACAAGCCAGGTGAATTGTCCGGCTTCTATTCCGTGTTCGGCATGGGCGCCGCGGTCGAGAACATCTGGCTGACGACTACGGAGATTGGCATGGGCATCCAGTTCGTCTCCACCCCGATGGAGATCCCGGAGAACTGGCGGAGGATACAGAGGCTACTCGAAGTCCCCGACGACCTGGAGTTGATGGCCGTATACAGGCTGGGATACGTGCCGGAGGATCAGCGGCGCCCGACCATAGACTGGTCGAGCCGCCAGCGCAAACGTCTCTCGCAGTACGTATTCCGCAATTCCTGCGCGACCCCGGAGAAGGACCCGGAGCCCGGCATGGAGAGTCTTTGAGGAACCCGAGGATACTCTCCGTGGCGACCGCGGTTCCACGGCACCGCATCCGTCAGGATGAGGCCAAGGACTTCGCGCGCGGCATGTTCTCCGAGACGCACCGCGACTTCGAGCGGCTGCTTCCCATCTTCGACAACGTGCACGTCGAGGGACGCAATTTCTGCGTACCGAGGGAGTGGTTCGAGGAGCCGCACAGCCTCCCGGAAAGGAACGCCCTATACATCGAAAACGCCCTGGAGCTCTCGGAGAAAGCAGCCAGGAGGGCTCTGGATCGGTCGGGAACCTCGCCGGAGGAGGTCGGCGCGATCTTCTTCGTCTCGACGACCGGGTTCGCAACCCCCTCACTTGACTCGAAGCTACTGTTCAAGCTGGGTCTTTCTGAGCACGTCAGGCGCGTCCCCGTGTGGGGGCTCGGATGCTCGGGGGGGGCCGCCGGACTCTCCATGGCCGCCGATTACGCGCGTCTCCATCCTGAGAAAGCTGCGCTCCTGGTCGCGGTGGAGCTCTCTGGCCTGACATTCCAGTACGGCGACCTCTCGAAAGCAAACCTCGTCTCGACCAGCCTCTTCGCCGACGGTGCTGCCTCGGTTGTGGTCGGCTGCTCCGCCGACGAAGGCCCCGAGGTGATCGGAAGCCACAGCACCACCTGGCCGCACACGGAGGACGTGATGGGGTGGGAGATCGTCGAGACAGGCCTAAAGGTCCAGCTATCGAAGAGCGTCCCGGCGATCGTGTACGAGAAGCTGCGCGAAGACCTGGAAGCTGCGTGCTCTTCGCTTGGAGTGGACTTCGGTGCGCTCCGGCATTTCGTTCTCCACCCTGGAGGGGCGAAGGTTCTCGACGCCTTCGAGGACGTGCTCGAGCTGGAGAGAGGTGAGCTTGCTTTCTCGCGCGGCGTCCTGCGCGACTGCGGCAACATGTCCAGCGTGACGGTGCTCTTCATCCTGGAGCGTTTCCTGGAGAGCGGGGAGTATGCCGCAGGAGATTTCGGTGTGCTCTCAGCGATGGGACCGGGCTTCTCCGCAGAGCACGTTCTGTTCCGGTGCTAGGTTCCTGGTATCAGCGGCTCCCGGTTGCTGAAGATCTTAGATGAACGCCTTCCTTCTCGTCGCGGGCGTGGCCCTGGTGGCATTGCAGCGCCTCCTCGAATTGCGTTACTCGCGCGGTAACGAGCGCCGGCTACGGGCGAATGGCGCCGTAGAGCGTGGAGCGGGACACTATCCTTTCATGGTTGCCATCCACGCACTCTGGCTGGTCTCGACGTTGGCCGAAGGTCTGCTGCGCGGCCCGGAGTTTCCAGGGTGGTGGCCGGTTCCGCTCGCCCTCTTCCTGCTGGCCCAGCCGCTGCGGTACTGGGCCATCCTGTCGCTTGGCGAGAACTGGAACGTGAGGATACTCGTCGTTCCCGGAAGGAAGCTCGTCCGCCGGGGGCCGTACAGGTATTTCCCGCACCCGAACTACGTTGCCGTCGTGATGGAGGTGTTCGCGTTCCCGCTCATCTTCGGGGCCTGGATCTCGGCGCTCGTCTTCACGGTCCTCAACGCGGCATTCCTCTATGTACGGATACGGGAGGAGCAGCGAGCGTTAAGAGAGCTGGCGGGCTAGTATAAGTCGATCAGCCAAAAGCTGAAATGCTGACAAGCTAATATCGGGAGGCACCTGTGCTGGATCTCAAATTCATCCGCGAGAACGCTGAAACTGTACAGGAAAACTGCAAGAACCGGGGCATCGAGGCCGACGTGGAGCTCGTCGTGGATCTGACTGATCGGCGTTCGGCCCTGATCCAGGACCTCAACGATCTTCGTCAGGAGCAGAACCGCAAGGCGAAGAGCATCGGACAGGAGCGCGACGAGGAGGCCCGGCGGAAGCTCATCGAGGAGTCTCGGGCGATGAAGGATCGGATCCCCGAGAGGGAGAGGGAACTGCACGAGGTCGAGGAGCGGCTGCGGGACGAGCAACTCAAGAT
>JACCTS010000376.1 GCA_013812245.1 Rubrobacter sp. | reverse complement strand
CTCCGGGTCCTTGAGCAGCATGTCCGAGCGGCACACCGCGTAGGTCTCGGCATTCAACTCCTGCCCGAAGACTTCGAGCCGGGCGTGCGGGTTGCGTTCGCGCAGGTACTGCTCGGAGACGGAGAGCATCCCGCCCGTGCCGCACGCCGGGTCGAGCATCGTCTTCACCGTGCCGGGTTTGGAAAGCAGGTCGTCATCCTCGATGAACAACAGGTTCACCATAAGCTCCACCACCTCGCGGGGCGTGAAGTGCTCGCCGGCGGTCTCGTTGGAGAGCTCCGAGAAGCGGCGGACCAGCTCCTCGTAGATGTATCCCATCTCGGTGTTCGAGACGGTCTCCGGCCCGAGGTCCGCGTCCACGAACCTGCCCAATACGAGGTACAGGAGGTTGGCTGAGTCGAGGCGTGTGATCTGGGTGTCCAGGTCGAACTTCTCGAAGACCTCGCGCACGTTCTCAGAGAACCCGGCGACATACTGGCGCAACTGATCGGCGGCGTTGGCCGGGTCGTCTAGCACCCGCCGCAGGTCCATCCCGGAGGTGTTATTGAACTGTACGCCCGTGATGCGGTTGAGGATCGGGTTTACGTTCGAGAGCGTCTCGGGCAGCCTGCGGCGTCTCTCCAGCACCTGCTCCTTCGTCGGGGCGAGGACCCCGTCCAGGCGGCGCAAGACGGTGAGCGGCAGGATCACGCGCCCGTACTCGCTCCGCTTGTAGTCGCCCCGCAAGAGGTCCGCGACGGACCAGATGAAATCGGCGTGGTTGCGTATCGGCGCGCCCACGGATACGGAGATGCTTCCCGGCGGCCTGCTGGCATTATCTCTCTTCACTAACCCTCCAAAACGGACGTGCTCGCATGAACTCCCCGGATGCCCGCCATGATAGCAGCCGGGTGCGGGAGATGGCTTCCGGGCGGTCGAGCCATCCTCCCCGGTCTACGGCGTCTCTTCGTCCTCGACCGGGCGTAGCGTGCGTTCACGATGATCCCGCCATGCGGCGCGCTCTATGGTCTTCAGGTTGTCCCTTTTCAGGGGAAACGTTGCCACCGTCGAGCCGTCGGGCCGCTCCAACCTGAACTCCCCGGAGAAAGGGTCTTCCGGCCAACCCCGTCCTATAAGTACCCGGTATCCTTCCGGCAGCTTCCCCATATGGGGCAAGTTTACGACGCTCGCCGCAAGCCCGGCTTTGCAGACCCGGACGCCGCGCAATAGAATCGGACGACGGGCGTGGAAACCGGGATAGGGAGACGCGGAAGATGAGCGACGTGGAGCGGCACAAGCAAAAGGAACCAGAGGAAGCCGGGACCGCCGCCTACGTGACCACGGCGATAGGGATCGGTCTCATCATCGCCGCGTTGCTAATCATGATCACCGCGAACACCGCCGCAGCGGGCTTCCCCTTCATCGTAGGCGCGGCGGCTTGCCTGGGCATCGGGGTCTCCCGGTTCGCGCGCCAGCGCCGGTCCCTGCCAGTGGCCCCTAGTGGGGAGCGGGAGCTTCTTTCGGCCATCCGGCAGAACGGAGGCAGCATAACGCCGGCGGAAGCCGCGATGGAAACCTCGCTCACTGTCAGGGAGGCGGATCGAATGCTCTCGGAGCTGGCCTCCGGAGGACATCTCCTGGTCGAGGGGCGCGAGGGCTCTCTTTTCTACGCCCTCCCCCGCCGCGCCGACACGCAACTCGAAGGCCGGTAGGGGAACTAGCCTGCTCCGCCCGGCGTCAGCCCGCTCGCCAGCGCGGCGTCCAACTCGTTTGATTCCTGAATCGCCGGAAGATTGACAGGAGGATCGGGGTCCGTCGCCCGCTCGCGTATAGATAGCTGCCACCATCCCACATCGTGCCACGCGCCTAGCTTGTAGCCGGTCTCGCGGTAAACCCCGACGGGCCGAAACCCGGTCGATTCGTGCAGGCGGACGCTGGCGGGGTTGGGAAGTGCGATCCCGGCGTATGCGTTGTAGTAGCCCTGAAGGGCCAGCACGGAGATCAGGGACGTGTACAGCGCGCGTCCGACGCCCGTGCGGCGTTCGCCCTCGCGGACGTAGGCCGACACGTCAATGCACCACTGGTAGGCTGCCCGCGGGCGGTGCGTGGCGGCGTATGCGTAGCCCGCCACCCTTCCATCGCGCTCGCAGACCAGCCAGGGGAA
>JACCTS010000358.1 GCA_013812245.1 Rubrobacter sp. | reverse complement strand
GACGGATGGGTGCTGGCGAAGAGGAACCTGATCCAGATCCCACGCATCCCCGAGCTTCTCGTGTTCGCCATCATCCAGCCTGTGATGTTCGTGCTGCTGTTCCGCTACGTCTTCGGCGGTGCTATAGACGTTGGCGGCGAGAGCTACGTGAACTTTCTGATGGCCGGCATCTTCATCCAGACCGTCGCGTTCGGGGGCGTCTCAACCGGCATCGGGCTTGCGGAGGACCTCCAGAAGGGGCTGGTGGACCGTTTCCGGTCGCTTCCGATGGCGCCTTCGGCCGTGCTTACAGGACGCACCGTCGCCGACCTCGTCCGCAACTTCGCCGTCGTGGTCGTGATGCTCCTCGTCGGGCTTCTGGTCGGCTTCAGGCCCGAGGCTGGTGTGGCGGGCTGGGCTGCGTCCATCGGGCTGCTCCTGCTCCTCAGCTTCGCGTTCTCCTGGATCGGGGCGACGGTGGGGCTCATGATCCGGAGCGTCGAGGCTGTTCAGTCGGCGGGATTCATCTGGCTCTTCCCCCTGACCTTCGCCTCCAGCGCCTTCGTCCAGACCGACAACATGCCCGACGTGCTGCGCGCCTTCGCCAACAACCAGCCGATAACGCAGATCGTGGACGCAGTGCGTGGCTTCCTCCTGGATCAGCCGGTGGGCAACCACGGTTGGATCGCCCTCGCCTGGTGCCTCGGAATACTCGTCATCTTCGTGCCGCTGTCGGTCTCGCTCTATCGTGGCGTCGCTACCCGCTGAGAAGGAAGTGCCTCAGCCCGGCGATGGAGATGATCCGAAGAGCCGCCGGGTGAACTCGTTGGCGAACTTGTTGGTGGGATCGTGCGTCTCCACGAGACTCCGAAATTTCGTGAAGGTGTCCCCGTGCAGCTTCGCCAGGTCCGTATCGGTGAAGTCCTCGCAGTATTTACCCAGATGCGGGCGCGCGCCGATCTCCCTTACCAGCTCTTCGGCTGCCGCGTAGTATCGTTCGAAGCCGTGCGAGTCGGTGCAGACGAGGTCTATCCACGCGCAGCGCCGGTCCCGTCCCGCGCCGATCAGGGTACGGTCGTGCCCCTCCGGCGTGAAACGCATCTCGAAGAGCGTGTACGGAAGCCCCGAAGGATACATCTCTTCGTAGAGCCCGATGAAGCGGCGGACCGCCTCGAACGTGTCCTCGAAGGGGATCGTGAACTCGAGTTCCTGATGAAGGTGGTAGATGGTCCTGTTGAAGGCTTTGTTGCTCTCCATTGTCAGGTGCGACCCGAGCTCGATGCCGTACATGAGGGGCGAGAATTTCTCTAGCAGCCCACTGTGGGCGAGGAGGTTTCCGACCCACGCGGCCAGCAGGGCGTCGGCGGAGGTCTTCAGGAACTCCTTCAGGTCGCCGAGGGGTGAACGCACCTCACTGGTACGGTTCCACGCGTTGACCCGGCACTTTTCCGTGAAAGGGAAGAGGTACAGGCTGAGGTGGTCGTTCTCAGCCAGGAGCCTGTCGAGGTTGTTCTCGACGAACGAGAGGTCCTTCGTCTCGACCCTCTGTTCGACGGTGAAACGCTCGACGCCCTGGACCGTCACCTCCGAGATCACGCCGACCGCCCCGATTCCTCCTACCGCAGCCCTGAAAAGGTCGTCCCCCGGACCGCATTCGTGCACTTCTCCCATGCCGTCCACCAGCTTGAAACGCGTGACAGATTCGCTGACGAAGCCCCAGTCCCTTCCGGTCCCGTGGACGTCGGTGGAGAGGATGCCCGCGATGCTCTGCGCGTCGTGAGAGGGCAGCGCACGGAAGGCCCATCCTTCTTCCAGAAGCAACTCCACCACGTCCCGCACGCGGGTGCCGCCCTTCACGGTGATCTGCTTCGCCGCCCGGTCCTTGTGGATGAGGCCGCTATAGTTATCCAGAGAGACCAGGGTGCCGCCGGACACCACCCCGGCGTTGAAGGAATGCGCCGAACCGAACACCCTTACGCTCCCTGAACGCTTTACCAGGTCTACGATCTCCTCTTCGTTGGTAGGCCGGGCGAACTCTTCGGGCGTGTACCGGAACCGCCTGGCCCAGTTCGCAAAGACGCCCCGGCCGACCCTTCCCTCCAGCCAGACGTATTTCCCCAACGTCGCCGCGTTGAGGATGACGTTCAGGGTGGTAAACGCCCCGGCCCTCAAGTAACTCCACAACACCATCGGCTCTCCTCTGTCCGGGCGCTCTATCTACCGTTGAACAGGCGGAGCCCCGCCCCGGCGAGGCGGGCGAGGCTTCCGGCTGCCTTCTGGCGGTGCTCGACGTCGTCCGCCGCCAGGCCCAGGAGGGATTGTCCGCCGACATCGACGCCCTCGAAGGAGAGATCCAGGAGAAACTCCCGCCCCTCTCCGTCCACGGTGAAGAGGTGGCAGGCCGGATGGGTCTTCTCCGGCGAGACCACCCAGGAGCCGCAATTGTAGACCCGCATCTTCTGCTCGCTCCCGGAGAGCGCAAGGTCGCCGAATCCGCCGCGGTGGGTGTCGCCGTATACGAACACGAGGCCGTCGGGATCGAGGTTGTTGGCGCGCAGGTGAGCGCGCAAGGGTTTGGCGAAGTAGTCCGTGAAGCGCTCCAGGGAGAAGTCAGCGGGGGTCCCGTCCGGGTTGGTGAGGCGTTGGACCCTGTCAGGGTCCGTGTGCTCCAGGTCATCTCTTCCGAAGGCCCGGCTCGACGGGTATCGTCCGCGCTTCGGTTCGCCCTCGGCCCCGAGGAGGGTCATCAGGTACCAGAGTTCATCCGACCGCGAGGTAGGCTCGTTCTTCGAGCTCGCCCAGAATGAATCCACGAAAGGGGTGACGATCTCCTCCAGATCCTCGATGGTCTCGGCTTCTCTCAGGTCTCGCTGCACCGCCGCGAAGTCCACGTCCATCACCGGGCGGTCGAGGCGTGAGCGGTCGAACAGGCGCAGGAGATCCCGCGTCCTCGACGGCGCGACCTCGGGCCTGAAGTGGGTTCCGTGGGCGAAGGCGTAGGTCGTCCCTGCGACCTCCCCGGCGTAGACCGGGTTCGCCACCAGCAGCTCGAAATCGTCGCGGCGGTTGTTCTCGATCCACCACCACGTCCAGCCCTTCGGATATCCGAGCAATATGGACAACAACTCCTCGGCGCTCTGGTGCAGGCAGGTGCCGTCCCTTGCTACCGGCAGCCCTCCGGGTTCCGTCACCTTAGGGTAGTTGTCGAGATTCGCCGCCAGATCCGTCCACAACGTATGATCATGGTTCCCTGGTACGTACACTACCCTCTCGACCTTCAAGGCGTGACCGAGCATCATGGAGAACGCGTGCCCGGAAGCCGAGATCTGGGACGTAGAGGAGAGCGTGCGGTCCACCACGTCCCCGACGAGCACCAGCGTCCCGACCTCGACCTCCCCTCCGCCAGGCCCGCACCCGTCCCCGAACACGGGCTCCCAGAAATCCGGGCTCTCGTACAGCACCTCCCACACGTGCTGCAACCCGCGCGGGAAGGAGAGCAGCGAGGTCTCCTCGCCCAGGTGCGTGTCCGAGACCGCCAGCAACTCCAGCCTCTTCCTCGTCCGTTCCACGGCGCAAATCCTCCTTCCCGGCCAGCGCCGACTCCTCACTCATAATGTGCGCCAAGTTATTTTCTCACGAATCCCACGCGCCCGCGAAAGGATAGGGCGCCGGGCGAACCGGAAGGCGACCGTTTCTGTTGCTAGAAGACTATCGGGAGTTTGCTCGGACCCCGGTTGGCGGCGTTACGGTACCATTCGATCTCCCGGCTCTCGTCGAGCTTCAGATCCGGCATTCGCCGGAAGAGGGTTTCGAGGGTGATGCTGGCCTCCTCCATTGCCAGGAGAGCGCCGAGACAACCGTGCACGCCGTGCCCGAAGCTCATGGTTCTTCCCGGTTGGCGCGTTATGTCGAAGCGGTTCGGGTCCGGGAAGCGCGCCGCGTCGCGGTTGGCCGAGGCGATGCTGAACTGTACTATCTGGCCCGCGCTGATGGTCTCTCCGTCGAGCTCGAAGTCTTCGAGGGCTATGCGGGGGATCAAGGTGACCGGCGGTTCGTAGCGCAGGGTCTCCTCGATCGCGTTCCGCAGGAGTTCCGGCTCGGCGCGCAGCCTGTCGAACTGGTCTGGGTGGGTGAGGAGCAGGTAGACGACGTTGCCGACCAGGTTTCGCGGCGCGACGTGCCCGGCGAGCAGGAGGAGCATGGCGTTGGAGACGATCTCATCCTCCGTGACCCCCGCGTCCTGGGCAGTTGCGAGCACCCCGAGGAAGTCTTTTTTCGGCTCCTCGCGGCGTTCGGCGAGTAGCCTCTTCGTGTACTCGACCATCTCGGTGACGCTGCGGGCCATGTCGTGGGACGTCTCGATGGTTATCGGCACGACGTTGAAGAAGCTGATGAAATCGAGCGACCATTGAAGAACTCTCGCGCGGTCCTCTTTGAGGAAGCCCATGAAGTCCGAGAGCACGTAGGCAGGGAGAAGGAACCCGTAGTCCTCGGAGACATCCATGTGCCCCTGATCCTGGACCCTGTCGAGAAGCTCGTCGGCGATCTCCTGGATCTGGGCTCTCAGGTTGCGGATCACCCCCGCGTTGAACCCCTGGTGGAGGAACCTGCGTATCCGCTTGTGGTCTGGATCGTCCAGGAACAGCACGAACTTCTCCAGGTACGGGGCGGCTTTTCGAAGTTCGCCGCGCACCTCCTCCGGGGCGGCATCCACGAAACCCTTCATCCGGTCGGCGCTGAGCCTGGGGTCGGAGAACATGCCCGAGACCGCTTCGTACTCGAAGACGAACCACTGCTCCAGCGGCTCGTAGTAGAAGACGGGCTTGTTCTCCCTGAAATACGCCAGATCGGGGAAGGGATCGTCCAGCTTCTCCGGTACGTTCAGAAAGAAGCCCGCACCTTCTCTCTCGTCGATCATCGTCCCCCGATCCTCACCGTATTGCCGTCGCCTGGCAGTATACCGGGACTCGCGATCTCACAGGTCCGGCGACTTCCACCACTTTCCTGCGGAACCCGTCACTTACGTCAGCCCCAGACTTCGTCGGCGGTCTCGACGATGAGGCGCAGCTTGGCGACCTGCTGGTCGTAGCTCAGGGTGTTGCCCTCGACGGTGGAGGAGAAGCCGCACTGGGGTGAGAGGCAGATCCTGTCCAGATCCACGAACTCCGACGCCTCCTCGATGCGCCGCTTGAGCGTGTCCTTGTTCTCAAGCGCGCCCCGCTTGGTCGTGACGAGCCCGAGCACGACCACCCTGTCGTCCGGCACGAATCGCAGCGGCTCGAAGCCGCCGGAGCGAGCATCGTCGTACTCAAGGAAGAAGCCGTCCACCTCAAGCTCGTTGAACAGTACCTCGGCGACGAAGTCGTAGCCGCCCTCCGCGGCCCACGACGAGCGGAAGTTGCCCCGGCACATGTGGGTCGTGACGGTCATCCCCTCCGACCTGTCCCTGAGCGCCCGGTTGATGTTGCGGATGTACGTCTCGTGCTGGTGCTCGGCGTCCCCGCCCAGAGAGGCGATGTGCTCGCGCTGGCGCGGGTCGTTCAGGTAGGCGAGGCTCGTGTCGTCGAACTGGAGGTACGTGCACCCCAGCTCGCCCAGCCGCCGGACCTCCTCGGCGTAGGCGTCCGTGAGGTCCGTCCAGAACGCGTCGAGATCCGGGTACACGTCCTCGTCTATGGCCGCCCGTCCGCCCCTGTAGTGGACCATGCTCGGCGAAGGGATGGAGAGCTTCGGCGTCACCGTCTGCACGGTGGAGTGGAGGAAGCTGAAATCGTCGCCGAAGATCGTCTCTTGCAGCGATACGTTCTCCTTCACCTGCAACGCGGCCGAGGTGAACTCGAGATCCCCCTCGTCGTTGTGGAACTGGACCGTCACGTTCTCCGAAGCCTGGGTGATACCGCCCAGCCGGTAGATGAAGTCCATGTGCCACGATGCCCGCCTGAACTCGCCGTCCGTCGCGGCCCGGAGCCCCACCTCCTCCTGCATCCGTACCACGTCCCGGATGGCGGCGTCCTCGGCCTCCCGAAGCTCCCCGGCGGAGACGCGGCCCTCCGCGAACCCCTCCCGCGCCCGTAGAAGCTCAGGCGGACGCAGCAGGCTCCCGACGTGATCCGCGCGAAACGGCGGCGTGGTACGAGTCAAAGTGATTCCTCCCCTTTGTCCGTTTCCAGCGCCAATATTACACGGGAATATCGCGAGCCATGTTGCGAGAGTGGAGAATCACCTTATGAGCCTAGTGTTCCGTCACGGAAGGTTTGGATCATATGGTGGCTCCTCTACGATCTCGGGATAGAGATACTTGAGCTTGATGCGGGCATCGGTGCTGGTGAAGCGCCACTCTATGGAGCTCTCGGCCGCGTTGCGCTCTTGTTCCCACGCACCTACTTCCTCGGCAAGCGTTTGTTGGTCGGGGATGCGTTGATTCAGACACTGGCGAGCGAGCACCGAGAGCTCTATCTCGGCCATGTTCAACCACGAGCCGTGCTTGGGTGTGTAATGGATCTCCAGCTTACGAGCGATGCGCCGAGCCTCGGCCGGGACGAACGCTTCATACAAGGCGGCGGGGGTATGGGTGTTTAGGTTGTCCATCACCAGCACTACTCGCTCGGCCTCAGGGTAGTGGAGGTCTACCAAATCCTTTACGCAGTGCGCCCAGTCGATCTTCGTCCGCCGCTCGGTGACGCTGATGTGGCGCCAGCCAACAAGGGGCTCACAGACGATGAAGAGGTTAGCCGTCCCCTCACGCTCGTACTCGTAGTCGTAACGGGCTGCCCTTCCCGGACGGGCGGCGAGCGGCTCCCTCACCTCTCCTACGAGTTGCTTGCTCTTCTCGTCCAGGCACACCTGCGGGAAACGCTCGTCGTAGGGGCGGGTGTAGACCTCCAAGACGTCCTCCATGCGCCAGACGAAGGAGGCGTCTTGCTTTGGCGGGATGGACCACTGCCCCTTGAGCCAGGGCTTTATGGCACTTTTTTGAGAGTGCGCCTGACCAACTCCCGGGAGATGGGTTCTTCGGCACACTCCAACCTCACGAAGCGCTCGGCCAGAAGCCGAACGCTCCAGCGTTTCTTCCCCCTCGGCGGCTCAGAGCAGGAGAGCGCGATCAGATGTGCCTCCTGGGAACCATCGAGCTTTTTGGGCTTGGTGTTTTTGGGCCTGCGATGGACAAGAGCGGCCTCCAAGCCCTCCGCCACGAACCTCTCGCGCACCCGTAAGACCGTCGAGCGGCTGACCTCCAGGGCATCGGCGATTCTCGTGTCTGGCCAAGAGGATTCGCTGGGAGCATCCTCGCCCCCCTCGTCAGCCTTCAAGAGGATACGTGCATGGGTGAGCTGGCGTGCCGGGGCGCTGCCGCATTTGATCAGGCTCCGTAGTTCGCGACGGTCGTCGGCGGTTAGGTTCACGGGGTTGTTCCTCTTCCTCGGCATGGGGATGTCTCCTTGAGCTCGCTGCCACGCTGCGATCCAAACGATTGGGCACATATACGGTAGCTGAGGAGGAATGTTGTCGCAAACTAATCATGTCAGAGCACTAGGC
>JACCTS010000356.1 GCA_013812245.1 Rubrobacter sp. | reverse complement strand
GCCAGAAGATCAGCCTTCCGGTCAAGCTCCTCGTAGGTGAGGGAGATGCTCTCGTCCTCCACAGCCAGCGCGTCCGGCGTCCGGCGCGCCTGCCGCTCGACGAGTTGGTGCAGGCACATATCTACTTCAGAAACGTCCGAAGACGCGTTTGATGGCCCTCCGTTGACGAGTTCGTCCACGGTATTACGTCCTTTCGAAAGTTAGTGCCGAAGACCATCTGGCTGGCGCCAGACGGGTTTCCGGCCGGGTTAGCTAATCAGCGGTTCCCAGGTCCGCGAAAACGCGGCGGACACGAGAGGTTTCGTGTGGGTGCGTCAATATAGCTTCTCGGCTTCGTCAGTCGGCTCCTTTCGCATGCATCCCCGCCTCAATTGGAGAGGAAGCAGATACCATAGTCCACGATCCGCCACTATTCAAGTATTTTTATGCCTCAAATAATTTCGTGTTACAAGACACCGTGTGAACGAATGCGTCGCTTCCGGGCGGGTGCGTCAGCCGGAGGTGGGTTTTCCCTGGCGGGCCTTGCGATACTCGGAGACGACGATCTCGGTAAGTTCCTCGACGGAAGTCTCGCCGACGGGCCTGTCGAACTCGATGCGGCCGTTGCGGAGCAGGTTCACGCGGTCGCACACGTCGAAGACCTGGGCGTAGTTGTGCACGATCAGGATCATAGGGATGCCACGTTCCTCTTTGAGGCGTTGGATCAGGTCGAGGATCAAAGCCCCCTCCTTCGCTCCCATAGCCGCGAGCGGCTCGTCCAGCAGCAACATCTTCGCGTCAGAGTAAACGGCGCGCGCCACGGCTATGGCCTGCCGCTGCCCGCCCGAGAGCCGGGCGACCTCAGTGTCTATGGAAGGGATGCGGACTCCCATGTCCTCCAGATAGCGGGCCGTCTTCTCCTTCATCGCGCGGTTGTTCAGGAAAGGTCCCACGGTCAGCTCTGAGTTCAGGAACATGTTGTGGAAGACGGAGAGCTCGTTCACGAGCGCGAGGTCCTGGTACACGGTCTGGATGCCCAGAGCACGCGCCTGCGCGACGGAGCGGAGGTTGACTTCTTCGCCTTCGATCAAGAGCTTGCCGCCGTCCGGGCGGTGGAAGCCGGTGATGGTCTTGAGCAGCGTGCTCTTGCCCGCACCGTTATCCCCGATGAGCCCGAGGACCTCGCCCTTCTTGACGTGCATGTCCACGCCCTTCAGAACAGAGACGGCCCCGAAGTTCTTGACCACACCCTCGGCGCGCAGGAAGTCGTTGCCGTTGGCGGAACCGTTCGCGGAATTATTGCCGTTCTCCATCACACCCTCCCCGCGCCGCGCAGGCGGGCGACGTAGACGTTGAGGATCATGGCGACCAGGATCGCTATCCCGAGGATGATGTTGAAGGTGTATGCACTGATCCCCTGCAAAGTGAAGCCGTTCTGGAGGATGATCAGGACGAGCGCCCCGAGGAACGCGCCGGTCGCGGTCCCGACCCCGCCGAGGAGCGCCGTTCCCCCGATGACAGCCGATGCGATGCACAGGAGCACGAGCTGCGGGCCGCCAGCCAGCGGATCGATGGAGCTGATGCGGAAGGACTCGATGATCCCGACGAAACCGCCCAGCACCGCGCAGAGCATGAAGTTTCCGATCTTGATGCGCGCCACGCTCACGCCAGCCTCGCGTGACCCGAGCGGGTTGCCGCCCGTGGCGTACGTGTGGAGTCCCCATCGGGTGCGCGAGAGCAACAGTTGGAGGAGGATCACGATCACAACAGCCCAGATGGTCCCTGACCAGGCGTACTCACCGAGAATCCGGGTGGTGGTGTTCGCGTCAGGCGGGGTCGCCGGGAAACCGCCGGTCAGGGTCACGCAAAGGCCCGCCAGCAGGAAGAACATCCCGAGCGTGGTGATGAGCGATGAGACACCGAGGTAGACCGTGATCACACCGTTTATCAGCCCGACGAGCGCCACCGCGAGCAGCCCCACGAGCACGGCGAGTGGCAGCACGAGGAAGAGCTTGTCGTAAGCCAGGTACATCACGATGGGCGCGAACGCGAACGATTGGCCGACCGAGAGGTCTATCTCACCGCAGATAAGCAGCAGGCAAAGCGCCGCCGCGATGACCACGTAAGGCACGGCGTACCGGGAGAGCGTGAGGATGTTCTGTTGCGAGAGGAAGGCGGAGTTCGCGCTCTGGAAGTAGATCGCCAGCCCCACGGCGACCAGCAGCACGCTCGCCTCGCGTACCCGCGCCAGGGCGCCGAGTATGCGCATGCCCACCCCGCGCTCCTGAGTCCCGTTCCCCGTCTCCGGCGCGGCGGTTTCGCCGGAAGTCTGTCCGGTCGTCTCGCTCAAGTCTCCTCCAGGCCTACGCTGGGGCCTTGACGATCTTCTGCACCTCCGAGTCTCCCTCGAAGCGCGACTCCGTCTGGAGGTAACGGTCAACGGTC
Source organism: Rubrobacter sp. (assembly GCA_013812245.1). Taxonomy (GTDB): domain Bacteria; phylum Actinomycetota; class Rubrobacteria; order Rubrobacterales; family Rubrobacteraceae; genus JACDGB01. The sequence goes on along the minus strand of JACCTS010000356.1, from coordinate 10,288 downwards.
TCGGGCGTCACGAAGATCAGGCCCGTATTGGTCTCCGCCGGTCCAGTAACCCCGCCGGAGAGCTTGTAGAGGTAGAGTTGCATGACAGGCAGGAACCCCTGCAAATAAGGCTGCTGGTCTATGGTGAAGTCTATGTGTCCGGCCTTCATGAGCTTCAGGATCTCCGGCAGCAGGTCGTAGCCGCCTGCCTTGACCCCCTTATCGGCGAGCCCGAACTGCTCCATGATCTGGGCTACGCCCTGGGTGCTCCCGGCGTCCACGGCGAACATTCCGGCCGCGTCCTTGTGGCCGTTGTACCAGGCTTCGATCTTGGAGCGTTCCTCCGTCAGCTCGGCGCCCGTGGTGACCTGTTGGATCTCGATGTTCGCGCCTGAGTCCTCTATGGCCTGCTTCGCCCCGTCTATGCGCGGCTGGATGTTGAGCTGGCCCGGCGTCGCGATGAACAGCGCCACCAACCCCTCGTCCACGAGGTCAACGATCCTGTTCCCCATCTCCACGCCGGACTGAAAGAGATCCTGCCCCACGTACGCCAGCGCCGGGTTGGTCCCAGGCCCCTTGCCGTTGGCGTTGTACGCGATGACCGGAATATCCTGGTCGAGGGCGTTCTGGATCGAATCGTTGAAAGCCTCCGGGTCCACTACGGACACAGCGATACCGTCCGCTCCACCGGAAATGGCCGTGTCCATCTCGTTGACCATATCCTGGACGACAGACTCCTCAGAGCCCGTCCACTGCGAAGTCGTCCCCAGAAGCGCCTGCGCGTCCTCGATGCCGTACTGCGTCGGCACGAAGAAAGGGTTGGTGGTCACGTGGTTGATAAACACGAAATTCCACTCCGGCGTATCCGGGAAGATGCCCCCGGAACCCCCCGACCCGCTGCCACCCTAGCTCGCCTTCTGCGCCGCCTCTTGCCGACATCCGCTCAATAGCAGCCCGGCCGACGCCAGCGCGCCCGCCGCAAGAAACTGACGACGTCCGAAAGAGTGGTCCACCAACCGGCTCACGTCCATACCGCTACCTCCTTTTCCCCACGTTTTCGCGGAGACCTTTCCCCAAAGGTCCGTGTGTTCTCGTCTCCAGCATTGTCATACCAATTTTCGTCCGTGTCAAGCGGACGGCGATACCCCTGCGGAGCGACTTGAAGGCCGCTCTGCGGGTTGTGTGGCTCCGGCGTTCAGGGAGCGGCCGGAGAAGCGTCCCCGGTGTAACGTTCGGCGGCGACGGAAGGCTGCTCGACCGGGTACCCCTCTTCGAGCGACCAGGCCAGGCGCACGTACTGGGCGTGGGTCCAGGCAAGCGGCGTGGCCGAGAAGGTGCCCTCGCCCGCCTGGAAGCCGGGCTGGCCCGAAGGCGAGTTGTCGTCCCACACCTGCTCGGGCAACATGTAGCCATCGTTGCCCGTCTTGGCCATAGACGCCAGGCGTTCCGAAGCCGTGCCCGCAGCGGCCGAACCACCCGCAGCCAGTTCGTACTCTCCCCGCTCGCCGGCGAATATGGGCCACGCCTGGCCGATAGTCTTCTGGCTCTCGAGGCAGGGTTCGGGGAGCGTATCGCATGGGGGGAACCCGATGTCCCACGGCGCTCCGTCGCGCTGCTCACCATAACCGTCGAAGTTGAACCGGTGCCAGAAGGTGCCGTTTGGGGTGTCTACCCTGAGTCCCCGCTTCTGCGGCTCGTTGGGCAGCGTGGAGAACGGACCCACGACGGCCGTGGAATCCACGACGTCTAGGGTCTGGACGATATTGGGATCGTCGGCCTCTTTAACGCCGAGGCGTACCAGTTCTAGGTAGCTGGTGTCCACCACCAGCCGCTGGTCGATGGCGGAGGGTCCACTGTCGCCTATCGAGTAGGTAGTAGAGGCGTTGGGATCGGGGGGAACGCTGGAGTCGGCTGGGTTGTCGCCGGGGCTCTTGGTGATGCGTAGGTAGTAAGGGTGCTCGGAGAGCGGTCCGTTGGTCGTGACGGTCCATTGCTCGACGTTCTGTTGCCAGTCGTCTGCGGTGTTCCGGTACGTGGCGGCCGAAGCGTCGTCGCCGTTGGCTTCGGCGATCTCGGCCGCGCATATAAGGCCGGCGATCTCCGCCGCGATCGTGGCCGGCGACCAGCCTCCCTGGTTCTCCCACCGCTCCTGGGGCGTGGCTGGCCCGTTGGCGACTATGTAGTCGGCCGCTGGTTTGATGTGATCCCGGTACAAATCTGCGTCGTTCCTGCCGAGTTGCCAGGCGAGCACCAGCGGCAAGGCGACTTCATCGAGCTGGGTGTTCTCCCACCGCTGGGTCCCGTCCACCTCGGAGTTCTGCGGGAAGGAGCCGTCCGGCTTCTGCTGCACCTCGAACAGGTAGGCAAGGGCGCGTTCGGCTCCGGCCCGGTCGCCGGCAGCGAGCAGCGCGGTCGCGATCTGGTAGAGGTCGCGCGACCACACCAGGTGGTACGCACCCGAGGTGGCATCAGGTCCCCTACTGTCGAGGCCCGTGCCCCATACCCACGGCATAGATGGCGAGGCAATGTAGGCGCCCCGATATGTCTTGTCCTCGTGCGCCGCGAGCGTCATGACGGAGACGTCGTATGTCGAGTGCATCAGCCCGGATGACCCCACGCTCGCCGGAGGCGCCTTCAGCGACGCCAGGTATTCGTGCCAGCCCGCCACGTACTATGTTTGCGCCTGCTCGAAGCCGGTCGCGAGGGATGCCTGTGCTCCCTGAATGGCGCCGTCTATCGTGCCAGCGAATCCGAGGGAAAGGGTCGCATCCTGGTTGTCCACACCATCAACCTGCAGCCTCGCCGTCTGGACCACGTTGCCGTCGGATGAGGAGCGATAGTTCCAATCCATCTTGAAATCGGTCTTCAGATCCTGCCACCCGTCGCTCGTGTCCTTGTATCCCGTGGATCTCTTGCCGAACTCGGGCGAGGCGACCAGGGCGCTGGCTACTCCGTCGTCGTTGGCCACGAGGGCCGAGCCGCGGACGGCGCCCGAGTCGTCGTTACCGCCGTTATCGAGCGCAGGGTCGTAGAGGGCGTAGACCTGGTAGGGTTTGCCCGAAAGCGACTCGAAGTCCACGTCCACGAGCACGGTGGCGCGGTCGGGATCCGTGACGTAAGTCTTGGTTATCTGGTAGTCGCCGAACTTATCCGTGTTGATCTGCCGGTAAACCAGCGCCTTCTCGTCCACCAGCTCGACCTCGTGGGTCGTGGCTTCGGTCTCCAACTCGGCGAACGTCTTACCGTCGCTGACGATGAACTGCATGTCCCGCACGCTGGGCGTGCCGAGATCCGGATAATAGACCTCGGTCATCCTTCCGTCGTCTATCGTGTACCAGACCTTGCTGCCCGTCGTGGTCGAAGTTCCGAAGCCGTCTTTGTCGGCTTCGGTCCACACGGCCTCGCTGCCGGGAGCCCCGGGAGCGCTATTGGAAGACCTCGCATCCCCGACTCTCGACCCGGCTGTGACACCGACCACGACCGCGAAGATGAGAACGGCCATCCCGAACAACAAACGAGGTCTTGCTGGTAACCACTGCACCCTCGATCCCCTTCCTCACCCAACTGGAGCTTTCCATGCATCCGGCACCCTGTCTTCCCGATCTGACCTTTCCCAACGGCCTTCCGCCCGAAAATCATCGGCGCGCAGGGTAGATCTCCTCCTATTTTCCCTTTTCCTATGGGATCTCGCAGCATATGGACTCGACGCCCACGTTTGCAAGATACGTTCCGTTTTTTATTCGAGAGGCTTTCGCCCTCAAAACAAGTGGCGCGAGACCGTTGCCACCTCAGGCGCTGCTACTCAGGGTTCTGCTGCTGCTCCCACCACAGGCCCATCCTCGCTGTGGTGCCACCGTCCACGTAGAGGACCTGTCCGGTCACGAAATCGGCGGCGTCGGAGGCGAGGAAGGCGACCGTGGGGCCGACGTCCCCGGGAAACCCGATCCTGCCCGCCGGAACCAGGCTGCCGCCGAACTCGGTTGTGTAGCCGGGCGTGTCGAAGTAGCGGGGAACCTCGATGAGGCCGGGGCCGACGGCGTTCACCCGGACGTTTCGATCCGCCAACTCTATCGAGAGCTGGCGGGTGAAGGCGTTGATCGCACCCTTCGTCGCCGCGTAGGCGGTGTGGTTGGGGAATCCAGCGAAACCGTGGACCGACGTTATGTTGATGATGCTCCCGCCGCCGGCCTCCAGCATTAGCGGCACGGCCCGCCGCGCCAGGAAGAAGTAGCCCTTGATGTTGAGATCGAAGACCGAGTCGTAGGTTTCCTCGTCCGTCTCCAGAAAAGACAACTCTTTTGTGACGCCCGCGTTGTTGACCAGGATGTCCAGACCACCGAGCGCCTCCGCCGCCTCGTTCACCGTCCGCTCGCACTCGGGGACTTGACTCAAGTCGCCCTGCACGGCTACGGCCTTGCCGCCGAGCTTCTCTATCTCCGCGACCGTCTCATCCGGCTCCGTGTGAGCGTAGTGGACGGCGACGGCGGCGCCGCTCCTCGCCAGCTCCACGGCGATGCCCTGCCCGATGCCCATGCCCGCGCCGGTTACCAGCGCCCGCTTGCCCGAGAGGTCGGCCATCACTCCACCGGTCCTCGCTCGCCGCGGCGCTCCCAGCCTTCCGCGAACAGATTGAAGTGAACGTCCTGTTTGGGGTGGGCCGCAATCGTCTCCTCGCTCAGTTCGACGCCGAGGCCAGGGCCTTTCGGTAGCTCGAAGTATCCGTCAACCACCTCGGGGAGGCCTGTGGCCGTCTCCTTCACCCACGGATCGGCGAAGTCGTTGAAGTACTCCTGGACGCGGAAGTTGGTGGTGCAGGCGGCCAGGTGGAGGGCGGCGGCCGTGTTGATCTGGCCTCCCACGTTGTGCGGCGCGACCGTGACGTAGTATGCGTCCGCCCACGCTGCGAGTTTCCTCGTTTCGAGAAGGCCGCCGATGTGGCTGATATCAGGCTGTATCACGTCAGCCGCCTGCATCTCGAAAACCTCACGGTACTCCAGGCGCTGGTGGATGCGCTCACCGGTGGCGACGGTCACGTTTATGCCGTCTGAGGCTTTCTTGAGCGCCTTCAGGTTCACGGGTGGAACAGGCTCCTCGACCCATCCCAGGCCGAACGGCTCCATCATCCGGGCCATCTCGATGGCGGTCGCCGGGGAGAAACGGCCGTGCATCTCGAGCAGGATCTCGGGCTCGGGCCCGATGGCATCGCGCACGGCCTCGACGAGCGACACGGCCCGCACCTTCTCGTCCCGCTCCATCTCGTAGTGTCCCGGCCCGAACGGGTCCAGTTTCAGCGCCTTGTAGCCGCGCTCGACCACCTTCTTCGCGGCCTCGTGGAACTCATCAGGCTCCCGCTCGACCCTGTACCAGCCGTTGGCGTAGGCTTTTACGCGATCACGCACGGGTCCACCGAGTAGGTTGTAGACCGGCTGATCCAGAGCCTTGCCCACGATATCCCAGCACGCCGTCTCGAAGGCGGCGATGCCGCTGCTCATCACCTCTCCTGCCCGCGAGAAGTCGTCGCGGCCGAGCTTCTTCACCAGCTCCTCGATGCGGAACGGGTCGTGGCCGACGACGTGGCGCGGGGCGGCCTCTTTCAGGTAGCCGACGAGCGCATCGGTGTGGTTCACCATCCGCGCCTCGCCGAGGCCCGTGAGCCCATCGTCGGTGTGCAGCCGCACGATGGTCAGGTTTCGCCACTCCGTGCCGACGACGAAGGTCTCCACGTCCGTTATCTTCATGCCATCTCCTTTGCCTCGACGGGGATGCCTGGGAAGCTCGCGCCCCTTTCGGTCGTCTCCGCGCCGGGGAAGTAGCGTTCCAGCATCGAAAGCCCGATCTCCGCGCGCCGCACCCGCTCACGGCCGAGCGCGATGGCTGTTGGCTCCAGGTGCGTTCCGCTCGGATAGATATTCGGCGCGTTGCGCAGGCCGAACTTCACGAACACCGGCGCTGCGACCCGTACCAGATCCGGCGTCTCATAGTGCCGCACGAACCCGCCGAAGTCGTCAGGCGCCTCCACGTACACGTCCAGCGGGAGGTCCGAGACGGCCCGCATCGCCGCGAGCTGCGCCAGGGAGAGGTCCGTCGGCACGTTGTACGTATCGGCCCCGAGATCCTCCATCGCCTTGATGGCGGCGGCATTCGCGGCGGCGAGCTGCACCGACACCTTGACGACGAGGTCTTCCGGCAGATCGCCTTTCGCCTTGAGATCCCGTAGCACCCAGAGGAGGCCCGCATCGGCGACGAGCACGCCGCGCAGCCCGAGTTCCACACCGCGCAGCACGTCTTCGAGGGCGTAGGCGAGCTGGTCCTGGCCGCGATGCTGCGCCCCCAGGGTCTTGCCGGCGCCGGAGATCACGGTCGCCCCCGTCTCCCACGAGGCACGCGGCCCGACGAAGAGAGATAGTTCCAGGCCAGCCTCCCGCGCCATCGCGCACATCTCCCGGATCTCGGAGTCCGTCTGAAGCATGATCCCCGACCCCTGCGAGATCCTGTGCAGTTGCACGCCGCGCTTCTCCGCCTCGTCGAGCACCGCCTCCAATACGCGCGGACCCTCGACGCTCGGTATCTCCACCCGGTACCTCGCCCCGTCGGGGAAGCGCTTCTCCGAATCGAGCAACTCCACGAGGTCGCGTCCCGGCAGACCGAGGCCCACCAACAGATCGTTGGCTTTCATATCCCCTCCTTTTCCCAGGCTTTCGTCTCTTCGAGCACGCCTTCATCGAGCGCCGCCTCTATGTCCTCCGCCGTGTTCGCCAGGTGGACGCGCATCTCCTGCCGCGCCCCATCGGCGTCTCCCTCTTCGATGCGACGCAGTATCTCTTCGTGCTCTCTAAGGGCGCGCCGGGCGCTGCCTGGACGGGAGGCGCTGACCTCGCGGCTGGCCCGCAAAAGGTCAACCACGGGTTCGAGCATCGTGAGGAGCACTCCGTTGCGCGCGGCCCGCGCGAGCAGCGCGTGGAACTCAACGTCCGCGTCCACGTATCCCTCCGGCGTATCTATGAGCGCCCGCATCCGGTCTATCTGCTCCCGCATGACCGCCACGTCATCCAGCCCGGCCCGGCCCGCCGCGAGGCCGGAGATCTCGACCTCAAGTATCCGGCGCATCTCCAGCAACTCCCACAACGTCTCCCCCCGCAACCGCAGCAAGAATCCCAACGTGTCGCGCACGGCGTCCGTGCTTCCCCCGCTGACCACCGCGCCCCGGCCGTGCTCGATGCTGACGATCCCACGCGCCTCGATCAGGTTGAGCGCCTCCCGCACCACCGTCCGGCTCACACCAAGCCGCTGCACCAGCTCACGCTCGGGCGGAAGACGATCCCCTGGACTCAGGCCACCCGAGATGACCATGTCAAGGAGTTGCTCCGCCGCCCGGTCTCTCAACCTGGTCCGTGGCGCCCGATCCCTCACCCCGCAATATTGTTATACCAATCCTGGGACATGTCAACACGGCGGGAGAGGGAACTTCTCCGGCGCCGGTTGGTAATATTGCCCGGTGTGCTTCTGATGCGATTTTCGGAAGGAGTTGGATCATGGCTGGGACGGTTGAGGAAATTTACATCACCTCGGAGGGCAGCGCGACGATGCGGCGGGTGGAGGAGGTGCGGGCACTCGAAGGCTGCGGCCTGGAGGGAGACCGTTACTGCAAGGGCACAGGATACTGGACGCGCTTCGGGGACGTGTGCGAGGTCACCCTGATCGAAGTCGAGGACCTGGAGGAGATCCGGGCCGAAGGACTCGGGATCGAGAACGGGGAGCACCGGCGCAACATAATCACCCGCGGCGTGCGGCTCGCAGATCTACGTGGGACAAGGTTCCGGGTCGGAGAGGTTATCCTGAAATACGACAGGCCGCGACCGCCGTGCCGGCATGTCCAGAATCTTACCGAGCCGGGCATGACGCGGGCCCTGAAGCGGCGCGGCGGCATCTGCGCCAGGGTTGTGGAGGGTGGACATATCCGTGCGCGGGACGAGATAGAGCCGCTCGAAGCGCCGAAGCGCCTTCCGTGAAGCGGGAGGAATAGGCATTGTTCCGTCTTCTGTTCATAGGCGATGTCGTCGGGGACTCCGGGTGCGCAGCGGTGCGGGATTTCGTTCCAGGACTGCGGCGAAAGTTGGGGCTCGACGCGGTGGTGGCAAACGGCGAGAACTCCGCGCCTGGCGGTCGTGGTATCAGCGTCGAGAGCGGTGCAGAACTCCTGGAGACCGTGGACTTTCTCACCCTGGGCAACCACGCCTTCGACGCGGACGACGGAACATTCCTGGAAGCGGAGCCGCGCGTCGTGCGCCCGGCCAACCTCAAGGAGGACGCGCCGGGGCGCGGCTGGGGCGTCTTCGAGGCGGACGGAGCACGCGTCGGGGTCGCCAACGTGCAGGGGCGGGTGTTTCTGGACGATGGACTGCGCTCGCCGTTCGCGGCGGCTGACCTGGCGCTCACCGATCTGGAGTCTTCGGGCGCGGACGTGATTCTGGTAGACGTTCACGCCGAGGCGACGAGCGAGAAGCAGGCTATGGGACGCCATCTGGCGGGGCGGGCGCAGATCGTCGTCGGAACCCACACTCACGTCCCGACCGCCGACCTCGGTGTCTTCGAAGGCGGGACTGCGTACGCGACGGACGTTGGCATGACCGGCGATCCGGCGGGCGTCATTGGTTTCAACGGGGATCAGTTCCTGGATCTCTTCCTGGGAGAACGAATCTCCGGCCTCTCCGTGGCGAAAGGCCCGGCCGACCTGAACGCCGTCCTCATCGAGATAGACGTGGAAGGCCGCCGCGCGGTCAGCATCGAGCGCGTGCATCGGATGCGAGGATGACCGCGCGTTAATCAGGCGGTTGGTGGCATAGTTGCCTGCTTCGGCTCCACTAACCTGGCCCCCGCATCTACGCCTGGGAGGGTTACTTCAACGTACACGGCAGGTAGCGCAGGTTCGACTTCGAAGAAGCGCAGCGGCGCTGGACGGGCTTGCTCATGGCTGCTCCGGTCCGGATTCGGGTACCCGGCGCGGGCTCTTCAGCATTTCAGGAAACCTCTGTAGAGGGCCTGGTGGGTCTCCGGTGAGGGCTCCATGCCATACTCGCTGTCCAGGAGCCGCTCACACAGCTGGTACTGTCGCAGGGCTCGAGCCCTCAGCCCGAGCCGGATGTAGCAATCCATCAACAGGCGATGGCTATTCTCGTGGCAACGGTCTTTCTCCAGGATCCGGTAGCAGGCCTGGATACATTCCTGAGTCTTTCCAGTATTGATGTAGTGGACGGCAAGCCGGCACAGCATGTCTATATAGGCGTTGGACAGCCGCTCGCGCTCGATCATGGTCCAATCTTCGTAGAGGTCTTCGATCAGATAGTCGTCCCGGTAGAGAGCGATTGCCGCCCTGTACTCGGCAGCCGCCTCCAGTATCCGCCCGTCTTTCTCTAGGAGGCGGCCCCGGTCGTAGCGGGCGTCGAAATCGTCCACATCCGTGGACACACGCACGTCCGGGCACAGACGGTAGCGCCCCTCGTCGAGCAACACGTAATTGGCGGACGCCGAGTGGTCTCCGAGTATCTTGCGCAGGGCGTGGATGGCGGAGTTGAGCGACCACCGGGCTTTCTTGGCGCTGGAGTCCGGCCATAGCCAGCCCATCAGATGGTCCTGGGATACTGGACGCTCCCAGTTTGTCAGCAGGTATTTGAGTATGGCCTGGGCCCGGCCGTTGCGCCCCAGAGAGACGGCCTCGCCGTCCCGAAAGAGCTCGAAGCGTCCGAAGCAATGCGCCCATAGATGCGGCTGTTCAGCCGGGACGACCCCCAGAACCGGACTCCTGGAATCTATCTCTTCGGCCGCGCTCCGGATCGCCTCCGTAGCGGCTCCCCGGGCGCTGAACGCGGTTACCATGGACCCATCGGACCGGCGCAGGAGAAGCAAGTCCGGGTCCCGCTCCAAATAGTATCCGGCCGGTAGATCTAGCGCCGTTCCCTGCATCTTTCTCTCCAGACCGCCGTTTGGATTTGGCCCTGTTTCCGGGACATTCTCCGTACGGCTCCTTTCCCGAAGGACGTGCCGCAAGGATCTTGCGTCCCGTCCCTATCCCACCGACGGGAACAGAATATCCTGCAACGGGCGGCAGCGTATCCCCCAAATGTACTAATTTGCGCTGATTTCGAGTATGAACTGGAGCGGAAGCCGACGGAGCGCCGGCGCTTTATCCTGCGGAGCTGGTCCGGCGGACTTCGGTTTCCGTCTCCAGCAGGGCTCCGACGATCTCCGGGTCGAACCGGTTACCGGAGCCGCGGGTGATCTCCTCCAGGGCGGCTTCCAGGGAGATGCCGTA
>JACCTS010000333.1 GCA_013812245.1 Rubrobacter sp. | reverse complement strand
CGGGGTATCCGAAGTCATCCTCGACGCGCTGCGCACGGTCTACGACCCCTGTTGCAAGGAAAAAGAGATATCCGTCGTGGACATGGGTTTGATCGAGTCCGTCGAGCTCGACGGCGAGGGGGCGAAGGTCGAGTTGGTGTTGACCTCCGGCTGGTGCCCGTTCGCGGTGGACCTGTTGAGCATGATCCAGGACAAGGTCGAATCACTGCCGGAGGTGGCTGGCGCGAGGGTCGAGATCGTCTGGGATAAGGTCTGGAGTCCGGATCGGCTCTCCGAGCCAGCCCGCGAGAAGCTGCGGTGGTTGCCGCCGCCCGCGGAGGTGGCGGATCGGGAAGCCTTTATCCGCGAGGCGAGGGAGAGAGCGTTGGCAAGCAGGCAGACACGCGCCGAAGGCGCGCGGGAGGTGACGAGATGATCCGTGATGCGTTCGTTTTCGACGGGGTTGCGCACCCCTTCAACTTCAGCCCGGAGAACACCTTCGGCAAGGCCGGTCAGATGTTCAGCGACCACCTGTTCGGTTTCAACCAGGCGCTCACGCCGCCGGACCTGACCCCCTGGACGCCCGAGCAGTGGAAACGCGATTGGTCGGTCGAAGACATCGCATCGCTCATCGCCGATTCCGATGTGGACCTGTGCGTCTCCATGCCACTGCCGCTGACGGACATGTTCGCGGACGGACTCTCCTCGTGGGAGAAATGCGCGGAGCTTGCCCAACGCTACCCGGATAAATTCGTCTTCTGGGGCACCGTGAACCCGCTGGAGGGCCGGAAGGCGCTCGACCTGATGGAGGTCCAGGTCAAGGAGTACGGGGCGAAGGCGTTCAAGTTTTACAACACCCGCTACGACTACGGCGAGCAGGTCGCGTGGCGGATGGACGACCCCAAGATCGCCTTCCCTATATTTGAGAAGATGCTCGAGCTGGACATCAACCTCGCCGGCGTACACAAAGGCATCCCGCTCGGCCCGCAACACATCGAGCACCTCCAGACCTGGGACATGGACGGTTGCGCCGAGCACTTCCCGGACATCAACTTCGTCATCTTCCACGTCGGCATGCCGTTCCTGGACGAGGTTCTCTACCAGCTAATCCGCTGGCCCAACCTGTACGCCTCTATCGCCGCGACGATCAACCTCATAGACCGCGCTCCCATGCAGTTCGCCGAGATCCTCGGCAAGCTCCTGTTCTGGGCCGGCGAAGACAAGATCGTCTGGGGCTCGGAGACGCCGGTCTTCACCCCGCAGTGGGCGATAGAGAAGTTCATGGACTTCGAGATCCCCGAGATGATGCACACAGGCTACGGCGTCCCTCCGTTCACCGAAGAGGCGAAGCGCAAGATCCTGGGCAGCAACCTCCTGCGCCTGCACGGTATGGAGCAACCCGCGATCGCGTCAGGCTAACCGCGAGACCGGAACGCAAGGCGCGCAGGCCCATCCGAGAGGTCAGGATGGGCCTGCGTACAATGGCTCGCATTATCCCAGCCTACGCCGTCGCCGAGTGACGAACGAGTCCAATTTGTCTACTATTCCGTTCTTGTGGATAATCGGTTTCTGTATGCCTTAGTCTTCTTTACCAACGGGTCCGCGAGTAGTTCCTTATATCTCTCTGATTCACAAGGTATTAGAGCCAGCTTCCCATCCTTGTTGCGATGGATACCCCAGCCAAATTTTTTGACGAGCGCCAATTTTTTGATATTGTAGCTTTCTATCCTGAGGTCGAGGCGCTTGCGTCGAATAACATGAACTTCATGGTAGAACTCTGGTTCGCTGAATACGTACGGGTTTTCTGCCAAGACCTCATAGGAAACTCGGGCTATTGTCTTCCCAGTACCGCCGTACGGTGGTTCCTCGCTTCTTATAACGTGGGAGTCGGCGGCTATTTCGATCAACTCTTCTCGCGCTGAAGTGGAAAACCTTGTGCTAACTTGCTTTTTCTCATTCTGCTTGCCAGATAGTCTCACACCATGTGTAGTGGAAAGCTCGTCGTCTGCTTCTGAGCCTACGGCCTGATAGGTTAGTTCTGGATCGCATTCAAACGGCATCGCAATCTCAGTAAGGACGGATACGGCCCTCCTTAGTGGGATAGCGAAGAACTCCCGGTCATTTCTTGCCCTGGCATGCGCGAGCCTCTGGTGAACGAGCCTTTCAACCTCGTCACAGTTACTCACGAACACATCCCATGCGACACCGTATGGTGCAGGTATGCCGGTGCCCGACGAGAGCTCTCTGGCACGAACCTCTGGGTCTTTAGTTGTCTTGCCTATCTTCACGTAGCTGGGGAAAGTGGGATTTACCAGTATGTAAACGTATCCTGTCTTGCCGAGTGTCTCCCTTTTCACGTCGTACTGCTCTCCCTGTATGAGCTATATAAATCCGGCACCGACAGTAAGCTCGGATCAACCAAGCCCACGAACTAGGCCAGCCCGGAAAGCTTCGCTACGAGCCCAGGATCTCGCATCGCCGCCTCCCCAACGAGCACCGCATCGGCTCCGGCATCTCGCAGGCGACGCCCATCTTCGGGTGAGGTGACGCCGCTCTCGGCGACGAGGATGTTTCCCGCCAGACGTGGCGCAAGCCGCTCGAAGGTCCCGAGGTCCACGGTGAAGTCCCGGAGGTCACGGTTGTTGACCCCGATGACGCGGGCGCCGGACTCCAGCGCCAGGTCCGCCTCCTCTTCGTCGTGGATCTCCACGAGCGGCGTGAGGCCGACCTCGATAGCGAGTGAGACGTAGCGGGCGAGCGATGCGGCGTCGAAGAGGGCGGCTATGAGCAGCACGGCGTCGGCGCGCGTGGCGGCTTCGAGAACCTGTACCTCGTCCACGGTGAAGTCTTTGCGGATTACGGGGAGCGTAGTCGCCCCTCTCGCGGCGTCGAGGTCTTCGAGGGAGCCCTTGAAACGGTCCGGCTCGGTGAGGACGGAGAGGCAGCGCGCGCCCTCCCGCTCGTAGC
>JACCTS010000328.1 GCA_013812245.1 Rubrobacter sp. | reverse complement strand
CGCTCGACGTGGACCTTGACGGTGGCGCGGCTGATAACGAACTGCGCGGCGATGTCGGGGTTGGATTTTCCCTGCGCCAGGAGCCCGAGGACCTCCATCTCCCTGGGAGTGAGGTTGCTCGTGACCGGGACGACGCGCTTCTGTTGAGTGGGCGGTTCGGTGGTACGAGATCGACGGTCGTGATGAGAGCGACGGTCGTGCAGCGGGCTCTCGCTCGCAAGACGCTGGAGCAAGCGCGCGGCCAGATCCCGATCAAGCGAAGACTCGCCATCGAGAACCTTCCTCACGGCGCTTACCAACTCCTTCTTCGAGGCGTCCTTGAGCACGTAGCCGGCGGCGCCGGCCTTCACGGCTTCGAAGAGGTAGTCGGGGTTTTCGTAGGTGGTGACGATGAGCACGCTCACGGACGGCTGCTCCGCTTTGATCCGGCGCGTAGCCTCAAGCCCGTCCATGTCTGGCATGCGGATGTCCATAATCACCATGTCGGGGTTCAGTTTCCGGCAAACCTCCACGGCCACCCGTCCATCGGATGCCTCCCCGACCACCTCCATATCCGGCTCGCGGCTCAAGACGAGGTGGAGACCATCCCGGACGAGGTCGTGGTCGTCGGCCAGGACGAGCCGCGCCGGCCCGCTAGCCACGGGGGATATCCTCTCTGGCGGTCGGGACGGGGATGCTCGCGGCCACGGACGTGCCGACTCCCGGTTGGCTGTGGACCTCGAAGCTGCCCCCGAGCAACGAGACTCTCTCCCTCATGCTCGACATGCCCACCCTCTCGCCCGGACCGCCGGACCTGACGCTACCACCCGGCTCGAAGCCTCGTCCCCAGTCCCTGACCTCCAATCGGACACTGCCGGAGCCGCGATCCAAAACGACCCGAACCCTGTCGGTCCTCGCATGCTTGCGTGTGTTGTTCAGGGCTTCTTGGGCGACCCGGTAGAGGGCCGTCTCCAGCGCGACGGGCAGCCGCTCCTCTTTCAGAGTCTCTTCGTAATCCGCCACGTAGCCCTCCTCGCGCATCGCCTCGACCAGCATTCCGACGGCCGTCCCCAGCCCGAAATCGTCGAGCGTGGTGGGTCTCAGGTCGGCGATGACGCGGCGCGATTCGCCGACGGACCTGCGGACCAGATCGGTGATCTTCTCCAACTCCACCCGGTCCCGGCCTGACTCGTGGTCCTCGGCGAAGACCTCCAGGCGCCGGTAGGCGGCCACCGACAACTGGGTTAGCGTGTCGTGAATCTCGTACGCCACCCGGCGGCGCTCCTCCTCCTGCGCCGCCGTCACCTTGCCCACCAGATGTTGCAACTCTTTCTCGCGCTCGGCGAGGTCCTCGTACAGCCGGGCGTTCTCCAGGGCGCTGGCAGCCTGGCTGGCGATGCTCGTCAGGATCTCCACGGTCTGCGCCAGGTCCCGCGATCCGTACACCTCAAGGACGCCGACGGTCCTCTCGCGCACCCGCAAGGGCATCACCAGCCCGGTAAGGATCTCCTCTTCCGAAAGTTCAGAAGGCATTACCGGAACCTCGATCACCTGATGCCTCCCGGTCTTGAGCACGGCGTTACGGGCGGCCAGGGAGACGGGCTCGCCCAGGACTACGTCGAGCACGCCCCGCGCGCCCGTCGTGCGCCAGACGCCGAGCCGCCCGCGCTCATCCTTCGAGCTCAGCACCGCCACTGTGAGGCTGGAGACCCGGCGCGAGATCTCAAGCAACTGCGACGCGATCTCCTCCCGCTCCAGACTGGAGCCCAGGATGCGTCCGGCCTCGTAAAGCGCGAGCAGGTTATCCAGGGTGATCTGGAGCCGCGCCTCCGCCCGGCGGCGAGCCGTCACGTCGTGGGAGACTACGCTCCACATATGTTTCCCGCCGTATTGGATCACGCTGGCGCTGACCTCGACATCCACCAGGGAGCCGTCCTTGCGCCGGTACTGCCTCTCACCGATGTAAAGACGCCCCCGCTCGCGCAGACGCAGGGCGTTCCCTTCGATGGATCCAGGGTCGTGCGCGACGAAGTCGTAGAGCGTCATCATGCCAAGCTCCTCCCCCGTGTAGCCTAGCAAGCCACGGAACGCGGCGTTGGAGTCGAGTATGGACCAGGTTTCCGGATCTGCCACGAATATGCTCTCCGCGGCTTGCTCGACCACGGCCCGGTAACGCTCCCTGCTCTCCAGAAGCGCCTCCTGGCTGCGGCGCAAGGTCTCCTGGTGGGCCACGGCCTCTCCCGCGCTCTCGTCGGCCTGGCGGCGCGCGCCTTGCAGCACCGCTGTCAACCCGCCGATAAAAGATCCCTCCACCACGAACAACGCGAGGCGAATCCGCTCTCCACCCTCCTCGATCCCAAATGAATTGACGGGAGGCAGGAAGAAGTAATCACTCGCCAGCGCGGAGAGAACGGTAGCCAACAGCCCCGAACGCAGCCCGCCGAACCAGGCGCTGACCATCACGGCGCCAAAGAACAGCAGGAAAGGACTCTCCTCCTGGATCAGAGGTTCCAGCAACAGCTTGAGCCCCAGCGCCAGCAAAACGGCCAGCACGGCGACACCATAACGCGGCAACCAGGGCAGGCTCATAACCGGTCGCAACGCGCGAGAGGCGGTCCTCGCTAGCCTCTCTCGATTGCTCTCTTTCGGCGGTGGCTTCACGACTCAACATGGTAATCGTCGTTCCTATCCCCCGCCATCCCCCATTTGTACTAGATTGTTTGTACTAGATTGCGCGCCCCCCGGCTTGATTCCTTCCCAGCCGTCAGGCCGTCTTCACCGTCTCCCGCAGGCCATGCCGCTCGACAGCGGCATCCCAAGAAGGGAAGTCTCGGAGCACTTCGAGCCTCCCGG
>JACCTS010000302.1 GCA_013812245.1 Rubrobacter sp. | reverse complement strand
ATGATCTCCCGAGGCGACGCCAACACCCGCGAGCGCGACTACGCCGATGTCCTGGCGCTCTCGAAGGTCCACTCCGTAGAAGCCCGCAAGCTACGCCAGGCCCTCGAAAAGACCGCCGTCCACCGCGGAACGGAACTCGTCCCGCTCTCCGAGGCCCTCGACACCCTGCCCGCCGCTCGGCAACCCGATTGGAGAGCGTTCCTCGCCCGCACCGGCTTGCCCAACATGCCCCAGAGCTTCGAGGAAGCCGTCGAAGAAGTGCGCGTGTTCGTGGACCCCGTGCTCCGCAACGACTCGGATCTCTTCCATTGGAACACGGCCGCGAGGGAGTGGGAGAGGCCGGAATAAGCTCGCCAGCGTACTGCAACCGTGCTGGAATGAAGCGGTACGGGACGGACGAACGGCATTTGTGGAACTGTGAGAAACGGCTTAGATAAGCTACAATGGCGGACGTAGCGGAACGGGATGGTACTACTCGTTGGGACTGGAAATCGCGTAGGCGGTTTAAAGTCGTTTCGTGGGTTCGAATCCCACCCTCTCCGCTTTGTAGCTGTTATACCGTTCCGCTTTGTTGATGGCATAATGGGATCATGCCAAAGATCCTCTACTCACGGGTAATCGACGAAGATCCGCGACAGCTAAAGGAACTCGAGAAGCGCCATCGATACACTCACCTGTTCCAGCGGGTCAGGATGCTCAGGCTCCTAAAGTCCGAAGAGTGCCATAACTTGGGGGAGGCGGCGCGAGCGTTGGGATACTCCTGGCGTCAGTGCCAGAGGTGGTTCGCCAGCTACAGGGAGGGCGGGCTCGAGGAGCTTCTAAAGAGCAGGGTGGGCGAGCGTGGTCGCCAGGAGTTGGTCACGCCCGAAGCCTTCGAGGAGCTGGAGGAGGCCATGAAGAAAGGGGAGATCGCAACGATCGGGCAGGCCGACGAGTTCCTGCGAGAGCGCCATGGCATCGAGTACGCCCACCCCGACGGCGTCGGTCAGCTTCTCAGGCGGCGCAAGGTGAAGCTCAAGACGGGTCGTCCCCGCCACGAGAAGGCCGACCCCGAAGAGCAGGAGACCTTCAAAAAAACTTCGCCGACGCCGTCAAGCGAATCCGAAAGCGCCACCGCGGCAAGCCGCTGAAGGTCTTTGCCTTCGACGAGGCGCGTTTCGGGCTCATCAACTGGCACCGCAGGCGCTACTGCCCCAAGGGGTTCCGCCCGCCCTACACGGTGAGGCGTTCCTACAAATGGACCTACCTGTACGCGGCGGTGGAGCCCACGACAGGGGAGAGCTTCTGCCTGTACCTGCCGGGGATGGACGACGGATGCCTGGAGATATTCCTCCAAGAGCTCTCGAAGGCCTACCCCGATCACCACCTGCTCGTCGTGCTGGACGGCGCCCCAAGCCACCGCTCCGAGCAGATCGCCCATCCGGAGAACGTCAGCCTCCTCATGCTCCCGCCCTATTCGCCGGAGCTCGACCCGGCGGAGAGGTGGTTTTTGGAGTTCAGGCGAAAGCTGTCCAACAGGACGTTCGAGAGCGTCGCCCTAATGCAAGAGGCGCTCACCCGGACGCTTGTGCCCTACTGGGAAGACCCCGCCCTCCTCAAACGGCTCACCGGTTACCCCTGGTGGGTGGAGGCCGTGGAGGCGTTGTGACATCAATAGCCCGGAACGGTATCATGGCTCAGGTTCTCGCGGCTCTCACGGACTGAGGCACGGCGTCTGCGCCATTTGTTCTGGCGGGTTGATGAGTTCTGGGACGTACGGGTTCATCCCCGTAGCGAAGACATTCGGGAGTTTATAGCCACGGTTCGACTCAGGGAAGACGTGGAGTATGGTTGGCTCAAGGGCTTTGTAGAGGAAGGTGCCTTTGGAGAAGAAGACTACGGCGTCGCGGTCTCGGTGGTAACTGACAACCCCACCCCCATAGCGCAGGTTCCCAAGTTCGTGGCCGAGTTGGGCAAAGAGATAGGCGGCTTCGTGGAACTCTCATTCCACGTCGTTTGAAGGCTGACCAGCGCTTTGTCGTAATCATCAGCCGAACAAAGGTCTACCCTAAGTTGCTGTCGCGGACGCCTCGATCGCGCTCTTCGGCCTCTGCAACCACGGTACTTACTTCCTGTATCAGCTCCTCAAACTGCCTCATTCGCTCCTTGCCGAGGCGACGGACGCACTCCTCCTCTACTTCCCCTATGATACCTTCTCCAATCCGACGTATCTCCCACCCTCGTTGCGTCATACGAATGATCTTGGCCCTACCATCTTTAGGGTCGGCCACTCGTTCTACGTAACCTGCTTCTTCGAGCCGGTTAACCGTGTAACTCATCGCCTGTTTGGTCGTGTGGGTCCGATCGGCCAGCTCGACCAGTCGTAGCCCTCCATCCTTGAGGCAGTAGAAGATGTTGGTCCCCCAAGAGGGGAAGCTGTCAGCGTAACCGGCGGCGGACAAACCATCGTGCAGCCTCAAGAGCAGAGTATCGTAGGGATTCCGCAAGAGCTGAATGAATTGCAGGTGGCCCTCAGTACGCTCCCCGTTTGCTGTTAGAACTGCCATTGGATAGCCAACCTCCCAAAATTATTTAGTAAAAACTCTTGACGGTATCGTAAAAATATTTTACCATATTGCAGACGAGATGACAGGCCCGCAGGTAGCCCTCCAGCACAGGCGAGCCCCAGGGAAAGGAGAAGGCGCGATGAAGCCAGAGGACATGGATCGCCTGGTCGAGGAGCACATAGCGGCCGAGAAAGCCGGCGACACCGCAGGGGCGGTAGCGATGTACACCGAGGACATCGAGCATGACGTGGTCGGCGCTCCGCACGGCCCTCTGCACGGCAAGGAGGCTGCGCAGGGCTCTACGAGTACCTCACCGCAAACGTCCAAACCGAGGAGATGGTTCCCACCCGCCGTTACTACGGGGAGGACTTCTGCGTGATGGAGCATCAGTTTACAGGGCCGGTGCCAGGTACTTTTCTCGGTGTGCCCGGCAATGGGAAGCGGGTCTCGTTCAGGTTGCTGCACGTGTGGGAGTTCCGAGATGGGCTGATCAGCCGCGAGAACACGTGGCTCGACGGCGGGAGCATTGTCGCGCAGCTCACCAGCGATGAGGGAATTACCGCCACCGCGTAGAGAAAGTTACGACACGGCGGGGCCGACGGGTCCCGCCGTTGATGGGAGTGGCAGGCTAGTCAACAAGTGTCAAAGGAACAGGAAGCGGCCAGCGAACAGGAAGAGGGGAGAGGATGAACTACTACGAGTACGAGTTGGCGAAGCAGAGGATGGCGGACGTTGTCAAGCCTTGCGAGCGGGACCATTTGGATAGACAGCTTCGTCTGGCCTCCAGGGGTCCGCGCAAGAGCCTGGCCGTGCGCAGCGTGGCGTTCGTTATGGCGCTGTTTCGCGTCTAGCACCGCTTTCTAATGCGGCTGAATGGCGGGAGCCACTTCCGTCGGGGTCACATTCAAACAAAAGGAGAGGGCCGGAAATTCGGTTCCCGGCCCTCTCCTTTTGGGGAGAGAATCTTGAGATCTAACGCCACAGAACGTCTCCGCCGCTTTCATATTCACCGGAAATGCGCGGTCCCGAGAGGCTGCGCTGGGACGATGCGGATTTAGCAAGGATAAACCTGTTTGCGGCGGTGAATCGATAATCCGTACCGAGAATACATTCAATGCAGAACTTGCTACGTAGCAAGGTGACAGGCGCTTTGCGGGGATTATAGGCCCTTGTGACGGGTTATTCGCCCGATGGTATACTTTCGCGCGATGTTGAGGAGGGCCCCCGAGAGGACATCGCAGGAGCGTCTTAGCGCGCTCGAGGAGGCGAACAGGGTACGGTTCGCCCGGGCCGACGCCAAGCGCGACCTCAAGAGCGGCTACCTCGACATCTACGACCTCCTGATGGACCCGTCCGAAGAGCTCCGCGGCGCGAAGGTCGAGGAAATGTTGCTCGCGGTAAGGGGTATGGGCCGGGTCAAGGTCACGCGGATACTCAGGGAGGCCAATATCAGCCGTTCCAAGACCCTCGTCGGGCTCACGCACGGTCAGCGGGACCGTCTCATCAAGGCTCTGGGGTGCGAGGACGCCTGATCGTCGTCTCCGGGCCCTCGGGGGCGGGGAAGTCCACCCTCATCCGGGCGGCTCTCGACGCCGTCCCGCTCCTCGGGTACTCTGTCTCGGCGACCACCCGGGCGCCGCGCGAGGGCGAGGTTGATGGGCGGCACTACATATTCGTCTCCCGCGAAGACTTCGAGCAATGGATAGATGAGGGGCGTTTCCTGGAGTGGGCCGAATATTCGGGTAACCTGTATGGTACGCCTGAGGGACCGGTGGACGAGATGCTGGACGACGGGCGTTCGGTGATCCTGGAGATAGAGCTTCAGGGCGCGAGGCTGGTCCGAAAGAAGCGCCCGGACGCCGTCATGGTCTTCGTTCGCACGCCTTCTATCGAGGAGACGCGGCGGCGGCTCGAAGGCCGGGCGACGGAGACCTCGGAGGCGCTGGAACGCCGCATGGCGACGGCCATCGAAGAGATGGAGGCCAGCGGTGAGTTCGACCACGAGGTGGTAAACGACAAACGCAACGACGCCCGCGAGCGGTTCGTGGGTATACTCCGTGAAATCGCACAAGGAGGCAAAGATGCTGAACGACCTCAAGATTGATGAGCTTCTGGAGAGGGTGGATTCCCGCTACGGGCTGGTCCTCGCCAGCGCCAGGAGGGCACGTGAGATCAACGAGTACACCGCCACCCTGGGCCTGAACGACGCCCTGGGGATACCAGGTCCGCAGGTCCACACCCGCTCGCAGCACCCCCTCACCATCGCCATCGAGGAGTTGCGGGAGGGCAAGCTGGACATCGGATTCAAGAGGCCGGTGCAGACCGCGGAGGCTGACGCCGGGGCCGCCGCGGGCGACGACTTCCTCAACCCGGCGTCCGGCGCGAGCCCGGCCCCTGCCGCCGAAGCGTCCGAAGACGAGGCGCCGGCGGACGCTTCCGGGGGGGAAGACCAGGGCGCGGCGTAGCGCCTGAGAGCCTGGCGCTTGATCCTCTTCTCGGTCGGGCCTGGTCCCGGCGCCCTCTCTGCTCCCGGTATCTCGCGCGAACTGCGTGAAGCGGGCCTGGATGTAGAGGTGATCCTCGCGCCCGGCTCTCGGGCGTTCATAGGATCGGTGGCGTTCGCTGATGCCGCGCCCGTGGTCGAGACGCCTTCGTGGACGCCGAAGATCGTCCTGTTTGCCCCCGCGTCATCCGGGACCGTGGCGCGTCTGGCCCGCAGTCTAAACGGTGGGAACGCGATAGAAGAGTACGCCGGAGCATCGAAGCTGGTTTTCGTGGCCCCGGATCTCGATGCGGCAACCGCCCGGCATCCCGCGGTTCGGAAGAACCTGGCGCTCTTGCGCGATGATGGTTTTCGGTTGATCGAAGGTTCCGGTGAAGGAATGGCCTCCGTCGGTGAAGTCGTGGCGGCGGTTCTGGGGGGGCTCGGCGGGCCGCTCGCGGGCACTCGGGTTGTGGTGACGGCGGGCGGGACTCGGGAGCCGATAGACAGCGTGCGGTTCGTCGGCAACCGTTCCTCTGGAAAGATGGGCCTCGCCGTGGCGCGGGAGGCGCTCCGGCTCGGGGCCGAAGTGTCAGTCGTCGCGGCGAACGTGGAGCAGGTGGAGCCCGGTGTGGACTGGTTTCCGGTCGAGTCCGTCCGTGAGATGAAGGATGCCGTCATGGAACTCGCCGGGGAGGCCAATGCCCTCGTGATGGCGGCGGCGGTCTCGGATTTCACGCCGGCCGAGCGCCTGAGTGAGAAGGTCCGGCGGCGGGATGGGCTGCGGGTGGAGTTCGTGCCCACCGATGACATCCTCGCGGAGGTGCGGCGTGGGTATCCTCGACTCTTCGTGATTGGATTCGCGGCGACGCACGGAGATCCCATCGCCGACGCCAGGGAGAAACTGTCTTCCAAAGGCGCGAACATCATCATCGGCAACGACATCTCGCAGGCGGGTATCGGTTTCGGTTCCGATGAGAACGAGGTCTACGTGGTGAGTGAAGATGAAGAGAAGTTCGTGCCACTGGCTTCCAAAACAGACGTGGCACGCGCTATCCTTGACGTTATGATCTCTGAGATGAGCAATGAGGGACGGGAGTAGCATGGCGGAGAGGACGGCAACGGGGACGATGGGTCGGGGAAAGTCGGGAGTCCTAGTTTCGCATCTTTTCACGTCGGAGTCCGTGACGGAAGGTCACCCGGACAAGATAGCCGATCAAATCTCCGATTCCATCCTGGACGCCGCGCTGGCCGACGATCCCGCGAGCCGGGTCGCATGCGAGACGGTGGTCACGACCGGTCTCGTGATGGTGGCCGGTGAGATCACCACGACGACCTATGTGGACATCCCGACCCTCGTGCGCCGGAAGATCTCCGATATCGGCTACACGCGGGCCAAGTTCGGCTTCGATGCGGAGACGTGCGGCGTCATCACCTCCATAGATCCTCAATCCGCTGATATCGCCCAGGGTGTGGACCGCGCCAGCGACGCGGAGATCGACGAGATCGGGGCGGGCGACCAGGGCATGATGTTCGGCTATGCCTGCCGCGAGACCGACGAGTTGATGCCGCTCCCGATCACGCTGGCCCACGCCCTCACGCGCCGACTCACCGCCGTCCGCAAGAACGGCGACCTACCTTATCTGCGTCCCGACGGTAAGAGCCAAGTCACGGTGCGCTACGAGGGCCAGCGTCCCGTTGCCGTGGAGAAAGTCCTCGTCTCCGCCCAGCATCAGGATGGCGCGGAGGACCACATCAAGGGGGATTTGCTGGACGCCGTGATCGAACCCGTGATGCCCGAGGGGCTCTTCGACCGGAGCGCGACGGAGATACTGGTCAACCCCACGGGCCGGTTCGTGACCGGTGGGCCTCAGGGAGACACGGGGCTCACGGGGCGGAAGATCATCGTGGACACCTACGGCGGGGCCATACCGCACGGTGGCGGCGCTTTCTCCGGCAAGGACCCGACCAAGGTGGACCGCTCCGGCTCGTACGCCGCCCGTTGGGTCGCCAAGAACGTGGTCGCCGCCGGGCTTGCGGAGCGGTGCATGATCCAGATCGCCTACGCCATCGGCGTCGCCCGGCCGGTCAGCGTGATGGTAGATACCTTCGGCACGGAGGAGGTGGACCCGGCCACCCTGCACGCCCTGGTAGAGGAACACTTCGACCTCCGCCCCGGCGCCATCATCAGGGACTTGAATCTCAAGCGTCCGATCTACGCCGCCACGGCCGCCTACGGCCACTTCGGACGCCGCGAGCCGGGATTTACCTGGGAAGAGATTTCGCGGGCCGACGGCTTGCGCCGCGCCGCGGGCCTGTAGACCCCGTGCCGGATCGGCCACCCGGACAAACGATCTTGCCGCCTCTACCACGCTCCGCCTTCGTAACCTCCCGCGTGGTGCGGGTGTGTCTCCTGATCTCCACGCACGCCATCCCGCCGTTGAGCTATTGTGTCCCGGATCACCTTACGGAGAACGTTCGCGTCGGCTCGGCGGTCGTGGCGCCGCTCTCCGGCTACCCTCGTCTCGGCATAGTGATATCGCCCGACGATGATGCTGGCGAATACGACCTCGAAGACGTCAAGAACGTTGTGGGAGACCTCTCCCTCTCGCAGGAGGTTGTGGAAGTCTGCTGCTGGGCGTCGGAGGCCACCGCCGTGCCACTCGCCGCCGTACTGCGCTCCGCCCTGCCGCCTGGCTTGAGGATGGATCGCTACCGGATGCTCTCTCCGTCCCCCGGATGGCCGTGGGAGAGAGGTGAGATCGTGGCACGCGCCACGCTGCGCAAGCTCCTGGGTGAGGCTGGCTTCAAGATGGCCGAGAGGACGGGACGGGTGGAGCCTTCGCCCGCGTTGCCGGAACGCGGCACGACGGAGTGGGTCGTCCTCAAAGACGGTGAAAAGCCTGACCTTCGGCGGGCTCCCCGCCAGCGAGCTTTGATGACAGCCCTCGAAAGATATCCGGATGGTTGCCCGGTGTGGAGCCTGCTCTCCGAGGCGGGAGCGAAGCGCGCTGCCCTGCGTCAACTCGTCCGTCGGGCCGCCGTCAGGCTGGAAAAACGCCCTGAGTCCGCCCCGATCTTCGAGACCCTCGGTGAAGGGAGAGGTGCGGAACTCAGGCCTTTCTCCCGGAGCGCCGGACGGGTGGTTGACCTCGGCGGGACCTGGGTGTGGAGGACGCCCGCGGCGGAGTGGAGCCGGGCAGTGGCCGCCGTCGCGCTGGCGGCGTCGGAAGGCGAAGAGCAGACGCTCGTGCTGGCGCCGGAGAGAAAGGCCGTCGAAGGCCTGGTACGAGACCTCCGCTGGTTGCTACCGTCTGGGTTGAGCGTTGCTCCGTACCATGGTGCCCTGAGACGAAGCCGGGGCTCTGTCTTCGAGGCGGCCCGCGAAGGTTCCCTGGACGTGCTGGTGGGGACCCGGACGGCCGCGCTCCTGCCGCTGGCCCGCCTCGGCGCCGTGTGCGTCGTGGACGAGCCGAACGACGCCCACCGGGCGGAGCCTGGCTTCGAGGGCGTTCCGATCCACGTCCGGGATCTGGCGCTCCGTCGCGGCGAGGTCGAGGGCGCGGGCGTCCTATGTCTCTCTCCCTTCCCGTCGCTGCGCCTGTACGCCCCCGAGAATCGCATCCGGGAGCTTCCGGCTCGCGCTCCCGGCAATTGGCCCGCGATCCGCGTTGTGGACATGAGGGGGACGGGCGCTACCTTCAGCTCGGCCCTGTTGGACGAGTGCCGCCGGGGCGTCTCCACGGGCGGACGGGTGGGTGTGGTGGCGAACCGGCTCGGCCATGCCACAACGGTCTACTGCAAAGGTTGCGGCGCCCAACGGACGTGTCCGAGGTGTGATCTCCCGCTCGCCGTCCACGGTGACCAATTGGTATGCGGCCGTTGCAGCTATGGAATGAGAACGTCCGGCCGGTGCGATGAATGCGGCTCGGAGCGCGTGGATTTTGTGGGTCTCACCGCCGAGCGTGCGCGGACGGATCTGGCCCGCATCCTGGGCGAGCCGGTCGGCCTCCTCACGGCGAACGTCCGCGAGGGAGAGGAGTGCCGGGTGATCGTTGGCACCCCACGCTTCATCCACGACGGGGAATGGGAGATCGTGATCGTCCCCGACGCGGATTCCCTGCTGCTCGGCAGCGGCATGGGTTCGGTCGAGCGGGCGTTTCGCGTGCTCCACGGCGCGGCAGGGTCCGCCCGGAAACGTCTCCTGGTTCAGACCAGAATGCCCGACCACTACGCCCTTCGGGCCGCCCTGAGAGGCGACTACCCGGCTTTCGCGACTGCCGAGTTGCCCCGGTTGCGATCCGCCGGATATCCACCGTACGCGCACCTGGCCGCCTTGACCTTCGAGGGACCGGAAGAGAGCGTGCGGCGTGCTGTAGAATCCGATCTGCTACCCGCCCTGGAAGCTGGGGTCGAGGCGTCGGAGCTCACGCCGTTTGCGGCGTCCGGCGCGGACCCGGTCTGGCGGGTGCTGCTGCGCTCGGCGGACCGTTCGGCCGTCTCGCGCGCCGGGGCTTTCGCCGCCCGCCAGGTGGCGAAGCTCGGGAAGTCCGGGCCGAGGGTCCGGGTAGATGTGGATCCGGAGGAGGTTTAGAGTCGTGGCGCTTGATATCAGAACGTTCGGAGACCCTGTGCTGAAGTCTCGAGCCGCGCCCGTGAAGGAGTTCGACGAGCCACTGGAACGGCTCGCGGAGGAGATGCTCGTCACCATGCGCGAGCACGAGGGAGTCGGCCTCGCCGCCAACCAGGTGGGCCGCTTGAAACGCATACTCGTCGCGGCCGTGGAGGATGAAGAGTTCGTGATCGCCAACCCCGTGATCGAAGACCGCTCAGAGGAGACGGCGAAGGAAGTTGAGGGCTGCCTCTCCATCCCCGGCATCCACGTTGGGGTCGAGCGGCCAACCGGCATCACGATCTCCGGCTCGGACGCCTCGGGCGAACCGCTGCGCATGGAGGTGACGGGCCTGCTAGCCCGGGTATTCCAGCACGAGGTGGACCACCTCGACGGCGTCACTATCCTGGAGCGCACTGACCGCGAGTCCCGCAAAGCCGCCATGCGCGAGCTGCGCGAGCGGCTCCTCGCCCAGAGCTAGCCCCGACTGGATCTCCCCATGAACGTAGCCTTCGCCGGCACCCCGGAGTTCGCCGCGACGATACTGCGCGGCCTGCTGGACTCGGAGCACGAAGTCGGGCTGGTCGTCTCTCAGCCCGACGCCCGCCGGGGCCGGGGTCGCAAAACCGCCCGCCCACCCGTCGCCGAAGCAGCCATCGAAGCGGGGGTGCCGCTCCGTCAGCCCGCCTGCATATCCGAAGTGGCCCAGGAAGTCTCCGCCCACGACGTCCTGGTCGTGGCGGCCTACGGACAGATCCTACGCCCCGATACCCTCTACGCGACACCCCACGGCGCCTACAACGTCCACGCTTCCCTCCTGCCCGCCTATCGCGGCGCGGCGCCGATAGAACGCGCCATCATGGCCGGAGAGACAGAGACCGGCGTCTCCATCATGCGCATGGACGAGGGCCTGGACACCGGCCCCGTGGCCCTGCACCGCCGACTCCAGATAGCTTCCGATACCACGGGCGGAGAACTCACCCAGGCGCTCGCCGTGTTAGGGTCTAAAGCTGTGACACAAGGTTTGAGTTTGCTTGCTAGTCGAAGTCTTACTCTCACCTCACAGGATAGTCTTAAAGCTACATATGCTGCTAGAATTTTGGTCCAGGATACGATTGTGAGATGGGAGAAGAGGGTGAAGGAGGTGCACGATCAGGTCCGTGCGCTGGCGCCGCACATCGGGGCGAGGGCTTTCCACCCCGAGATAGACGGCCCGATCAAGATCCTGCGCTCGCTTATCTCCGAAGATAGGCCGTCTCGGCTCGATGCTGGAGAGATTTACGGTGGAAATAGGCGTATTTTCGTGGGATGTGGCTCCGGTGCGCTGGAAATCCTTGAGCTTCAGAAGCCGGGATCCAGGGTTCTGGACGCGGAGAGTTTCCTGCTCGGAAACCGTCTCGAGGGGCATTTCGACCTCTAAATGCGTGCCGAGCGCGTGCTACAGGTTGTGGATCTGCAAGCGCACAGCGCAGGATGTAGGTATAGTCGCAAGGTGTCTGCAATGGTGTTACACTGCAACGCTGATATGGTGGTATGAGTGGTGCGAGGGGAGTGTCATAAGAGAGCCGGAAACCAGTGTTGGCGTATCTCAACCCGAAGTCGAGATGCAGGAGACCGGCTTCGATGACGAGATCAGGGTGGCAATCGTCGGCGCGGGCGGGTACGGTCGCGTGGCTCTTGATGTGCTGCTGGAGAGCGGGTCTGGGGGAGAAATCCTGGGTTTCTACGACGACGCTCACGCTGCACTTTCGGATAAGGTTCGAGGATTTCCGGTGCTCGGGGACATCGCGATGCTTAAAAGCATGCTCTCCGTGGAGCAGGTCCACGTGATAGTGGCAATCACCGACAACCGGGCACGGCTCAGCGTTGCGAACTCCATCCGGGGTATCGGGGGAAGGTTCATGACGGCGGTGCATCCGCTGGCCTATCTCTCCGGTGCGGCGACGGTAGGCGACGGCTCGGTGCTGGCGCCGGGCGCGGTGGTGCATCCCGACGCCGTGATCGGGAGCCACTGCTACGTAGGATCCAACGCGGTGGTTGAGCGGGACGCCACGGTGGGGGCTGGGGTCTGGATCTCGTCCGGCGCCGTGGTGGGTTCGGGGGTCCGGATCGGGGCCCGATGTTCTCTGGGGCACAACGCGAGCGTGGGACGCAAGGCGGTCGTGGAGGCCGACGCGAGGGTGGCGGCGGTGCAAGTGGTGGAGGGCGAGCTCGCCGGGGGTGGCGTGTGATCGCCGCGGTGGCCGCGCTCTTCGGTCTCGTCGTGGGGAGCTTCCTGAACGTTGTGATCCACCGTGTTCCCCGGCGTGAGTCCATCGTGTGGCCAACGTCGCACTGCCCGTCGTGCGGGGAGGCCATCGCGCCGCGGGACAACGTTCCGCTCGTCTCGTACCTGCTTCTGCGGGGCCGGTGCCGGAACTGCAAGGAGTCCATTTCCGTGCGCTATCCGCTGGTGGAGGCGCTCACGGGCGGGTTGTTCGCGGCCGCGGCCTTCCGACTTGGGTTCGGCTTCGAGTTGTTATGGGCACTTGTTCTTATCGGCGTCCTCGTCCCGCTCGCCGCCATAGACCTGGAACACCGGCTGTTGCCGAACGTGATCGTCGGTCCGGCGGCCGTGGCTGGCTTCGGGCTGTCCGTGCTCGTCAACCCGGCATGGTGGTGGGTCTATCTCCTCTCTATGGTGGGAGTCGCGGGCTCGCTTTTCGCGCTCGTTTTGGTCTATCCTAGTGGCATGGGAATGGGTGATGTCAAAATGGGCGGGATGCTCGGCGCTTTCCTCGGACCATACGCTTTCCTGGCGGTCTTCGTGGGGGCGCTGGTCGGTGCGCTGACCGGCGGTCTGTTGATGGCGATGGGTAGGATAGGGCGGCGCAGCGCCCTGCCCTTCGGCGTGTTCCTGGCATTCGGTGGGCTCCTGACGCTCTTCTTCGGACGGGACATCTGGGGTTCATATCTGCGGTTGGTGGGAGGCGTCTGAGGATGGGACGCTTCAGGACGCAGCCGGTCGGGATCGACATAGACCGGGGGGCCGTGAAGGCCGTTCAGGTCGCGGGCGGGGGCGGGAGCAGCACGCTGCAGCACGTCGGATACCGGAGGCTTCCTCCCGGCGCGGTGGCCGACGGTGAGGTCGCCGACCACGACCTGCTGGTCTCGGAGATCCAGGAGTTCTGGTCCACGCACTCGTTCAGGGGAAGGGACGTGGTGCTCGGGGTGGCCAACCAGAGGGTCGTCGTGCGGCTCCTTGACTTTCCCAGGATGGACGACGATGACCTCGCGAGCGCTATCAGCTTCGAGGCCCAGGACCACATCCCCATGCCCATGGACGAAGCCATCATGGACTACACGGTCCTCGGGCCCCAGGGCGAGGGCTCCGACCTGGACCGCATCCTGATCGTGGCGGCGCAGAAGGACATGATCTACCGCTACACTTCAGCGGTGCGTGCCGCCGGGCTGCGCCCGGTAGGCGTAGACGTGAAGGCGCTCTCCCTGCTGCGTTCGACCCTCCCCGACGCTCTATTCGAAGACGAAAGCGCTGTCCTTCTGCTGGACATCGGGACGGAACTGACCAACCTGGTCATCTCCCAGAATGGCAATCCCACGCTCACCCGCTTCATACCGGGTGGGTCGGGCTACTTCGTCCAGGCCATAGCCGACGCGGCCGATCTTCCAGAGGATGAGGCCGAGAAGCAGCTCATGAACCCGCGGGTGAGGATCGGCTACGGGGCTCACGAGGAAGGCGGCGCGGCGGACGAAGGTACGACCGAAGAAGGTACGACCGAAGAAGGCTCGGAGGAGTTCGATCCCGCGCTCGCCTACGATGTCCGGCGCGGCCTAGAAGACGCGGCGCAAACGCTCACCGAAGACGTGCAGAGGTCCATCGAATACCATTACTCGCAGCCGGGCGCGCGCGAGGTCTCTCAGGTCGTCTTGTCCGGGGAAGGGGCATTGGTCGCTGGCCTCGATAGCTACCTCGGTGAGTTGCTCGGAATCTCGGCGGAGCGCGGGAATCCTTTGCGGAAGCTGGGCACCAATCGATCCAACGTCCCCGACGAGCAACTCCGGGTGATGGAGCCGGTCCTGGCCGTAGCCCTTGGTCTCGCGCTGGAGGATGAATGAGGCGGATAAACCTCCTCCCTCCCGAGGAACGCCGCCGGGGCGCGGTTGTCGCCCCTCGCCGCGGGGTGGTGGGGATACTCCTCATCCTCGGCGCCCTGGTGGTACTGATCATGGTCGGCGTCTACGTGGTCTACATGGTGCGGCTTAACAACGTGGAGGATCAGATCGCCGATCTGGACCAGCAGATCGCCCAGCAGAACGCGCGGCTCGCCGAGCTGTCCCCCTACCGTGACCTCCAGGCCCGCCTCGACGCCAAGAAACCCGTAGCCGACGGTATAGTGCGGACCCGCTTCGCGTGGGACGAGTTCCTGCAAGGGCTCGCGTTCGTGATACCGAACACGACCGCGCTGGAGGGCATGACCGCGACGGCTTCCCCCATAAACCTCGAGGCGCCGGCAGAGGAGCCGCTGAGCCCGCCAGGCGCCGTGACGTTCACCGGAGTATCCTTGCCCCGGTTCGAGAACGTGTCGGACTTCGTGGTCCAGATGAACACCCTACGATACCTGAGCAACTCCACCCTCACCTCCGCCGAGCTCGACCGCGAGACATTCGCGCGGCCCGCCATAAACTTCGAGGTGGCCTCGGAGCTCAACACCCTCGTCGGCGAGAGCGGGACCGAGCTGCGCATCGAGGACGGGACGCCATCCGAAGTGCCGGATGAGATCCCGAGCGACCAGGCCAGCGCGTCTGCGTCGGCCCGCGCCGCAGAGGCCCAGTACGCGAACGCCGGATCCGGGAGCAGGAGAAGATGAGCCGCCAAGACCGTAACATTCTGATACTCGGCATCCTGATAATCGTTGTGCTCATCGTAGGATACTACTTCCTGCTTCTGAGCCCACTTCGACAGGAGTACGCGGATCGGGTGCAGGAGAGGTCCGACAAGCAGGCCCAGCTTCAGCAGGTCCAGCAAGAGGTCGCGGAGCTGGAGGAGATCCGGCGCAACGCCCCGGATATCGAACGCCAGCTTCTGGAGTTCAGCAAGCGGATCCCCACGCAACCCGAGATCCCGACGCTCGTGGTCCAGATAGAGGAGATCGCGCAACTCGCGGGCGTCACGCAGGTCTCGATTACGCCAGGAGCCCCAGAACCGCCCCCCGGAGGTGGTGACTTTCAGCGCATACCGATTACAATGTCCTTCGAAGGCACGTATGAGGAGCTTCAAGACTTCATGCTGCGGCTTGACGACCTGTCCCGTCTGGTGACGGTGAACGAGATGACCTACGAACAGGTGGAACTCGAAGAAGGTGAGACGACCAACGTGGACGCGGCTATCGAACAGACGTTGCAGGTAGAGGTCCTGGCCGAGGTCTACTTCCAGCCGACGGACGTGCCGTCTGGCCTCGCGCCTGTCGCGCCGACGCCGACGGAGGTCACGACGCCAGACGAGGCGACACCGGGAGGGACGACCGATGCTGAGTAGACTGCGCGATTCGCTCATCCGGGACAACAAGGTCATACCGGGGGTCCTGCTGGTACTCGCGCTCCTGGTCTTCCTCTCGGTCTTTGCGGGCTTTTTTCTCAGCGGCCAGGACGATGAGCGGGTGTCCAATCGCGCCTTCGTCAGCCAGTCCCCGGAACTCGCCCAGCAGGGGGGCGCCCCGGAGTCCCCGGCTCCCGAACAGGTGAACCGGGACGTCGA
>JACCTS010000284.1 GCA_013812245.1 Rubrobacter sp. | reverse complement strand
AGGCTTCCTCATAGGAATCCATGAACACGAGGAACTCTAGCTCCGTTCCTACAAAAGCTTCGAGGCCGCGTTCGGAGAGTCGCTCCAGTTGGCGCTTGAGGACCTGCCGGGGCGAAGCCACGACCGGTGAGCCGTCCTCCCAGACGAGGTCGCAGGTGACTAGCGCCGTACCCTCCTGCCAGGGCACGCGGCGCAAGGTGTCCATGTCAGGCTTGAAGACGAAGTCGCCGTAGCCGCGCTCCCAAGAGGACATCGCATAGCCCTCGACGGTGTTCATCTCCACGTCCACGGCGAGCAGGTAGTTGCAGCCCTCGGCGTCGTGCTCGACCACCTCTTCTAGGAAGTGTGTCGCAGTGAGGCGCTTGCCCTGAAGCCGTCCCTGCATGTCCGTCATGGCGATCAGGACGGTATCTATACGTCCCGCTTCGACCTCTGAGCGCAAGGCTTCGAGGTCGAGGCGTCCCTGGACCTGCGTAGAGTCCACTGTCTGTGTCCCCCTCTCTAGCTTCCGGCCAGTTCGGACTCGGCCCGCTCTATCGTGGCGAACTCTTCTTCCGGCGCCTGGGCGACGAGGTGGTGCCGGCTGTAGAGGCCGAAGTAGGCGAGGAAGAGCGCGTAGACCCCGAGCGTGATAAGCGACGCCCTGACATCCACGATAAAGGTCGCGATGACCGCCAGAACCGCCAACACGAGCGCCACGCCCGAGGTGGCCACGCCGCCCGGCGTACGATAGGGGCGATCCAGGTCCGGTTCGCGCTGGCGCAGCACTATGTGCGAGAGCATCATCAGCGCGTAAGAGATCGTGGCGCCGAAGACGGCGATGTTGAGAAGCGTGACACCGCCGGCACTGCCGCCCGCGATCGAAAGGACCAGGCCGATGACGCCTGGTACTATCAGCGCCATCCACGGCGTCCTCCGACCAGTGGTAATCGAGAGGAGTCTCGGGAGGTAGCCGGCCCTGGACAGGGCGAATGTCTGTCGTGAGTAGGCGAAGATAAGTGAGAAGAAGCTCGCGATCAGGCCAGCGAGCCCCGCGATATTGACGAAGGTTACGAGCGCGTTGCCGCCGCCGTAGGCCTCTTCCAGTGCCAGGGGTAGTACGGATGGAGCGGCCAGCATCTCGTCGCTCGTGAACGCCGCCGAACCGGCACCCCCAGGGCCGAAAACGAGGACGAGCACCGCGAATAGGAGCAGCGCCGCCATGCCGGCGATGAGCCCTTTGGGCACATCTGTCGATGGATCTCGGGTCTCCTCGGCAGCGAGCGGCACACCCTCTATAGCGAGGAAGAACCAGATCGCGAACGGAAACGCCGCCCAGACGCCGACCACCCCGAACGGCAAGAACGAGCTCGCGCCGGCCGCGTTCGTGGGATCTATGGTGAACAGGTTTGCCACCTCGAACTGTGGGATCATGCCGATCACGAACGCCGCCAGCGCCACGACGGCCACGATCGTTATGCCGAACGTCACCTTGAGCGCCTCCCCGACGCCGTAAAGGTGGATGCCGACAAAGACCAGGTAGCAAAGGAGGTACACGATCCACCCGCCGATCCCGGTGAGGGTCTCCACGTAACCCCCGATGAACGTGGCGATAGCCGCCGGGGCGATAGCATACTCGATCAGGATCGCCGTCCCCGTCATGAACCCGCCCCACGTCCCCAGCGCCCGCCGCGCGAACCCATAGCCCCCGCCCGCTGTAGGGATCGTGGACGACAACTCGGCCAAGGCAAACACCATCGCGGTGTACATCGTGGCCATGAGCACCGTGGCGATGAGCAATCCGCCCCATCCGCCCGCGCCGAGCCCGAAGTGCCAGCCCGCGAAGTCACCCGATATGACGTAAGCCACCCCGAGCCCGGCCAAAAGCACCCAGCCCGCCGCCCCTTTCTGGAGCTGGCGCTGTTCCATGTACTCGGCCCCGACGTTCTCGTAGTCGGCACCCTGCCTTGTACGTCTTTCCTGCTCGCTCATCTCGAACTCCCTTCCCGAGAAACCACTCCCCGCCACGACCGCCCACGACATCCCGCCCAGACTATCTGCAAGGTCCCCTTTCCCGTGCCGGCCCCCTGGCTACAACGGCATCATAGTTAATACCAATTT
>JACCTS010000272.1 GCA_013812245.1 Rubrobacter sp. | reverse complement strand
ATCCCGAAGAGCACGCCTCCGGCGAGATTTCCGACCGGCCGAAAGGGCAGACCCTGGTTGAGGTTGTCCCAGGGAGAAAATGAGTAGATGACTACGAGCCCGATGGCGGCAATGCTGACACCGAGTGTCCAAGCCTTGGCGAGACCGGAGGACCCGCCGAAAAGCCCCCGTATCGCCGAATGAAAGCAGAGATTGCTCCTCATGAGCACGTAACCGAAGATGAGACCGGCAAGCGCTCCGGCGACGACCAGTCTCACCTCCATAACCCCACCACGGAAGAACTCTTCTCGATGCTTAGAAGATGGTCCGCCTGCGGCCGGCCTGGCCCGAGCACCGCGACAATGGTAAATCCGGCTAACAGGCCCAAATCCGGCTCCACACCTGGTAGTGAAAGGCGTCAATGGGGGAGATGAAACGGAGGTTTTCTCCGGGACCGACCCCAAGCCCTGGTTTCCGGCCACAAGGTGAGGACCTTATGGCCTTCCGGCAGAGCGTCACCATGTAGGTCTAGGGTCAGATCGGGCCGGCCGGGCGAGCCCCACGAACCACTGCGCCGCCGCTTGCCGGACGACGATGGACCACGTCGGGTAGGCATGCACCGTCTGGGCGATGCGACCCGCGAGCATGCCGTTTCTCATAGCGAGCGCGCCCTCTGCGATCAGCTCTCCACCCGTTGAGCACACTGCGGTCATGCCCACCAGGCGGCCGCCCCCCAGCGTTCTCCTGAACCTCGCGGGAGCCGCTATCAGCTTGACGAAACCGTCTCGTTCTCCGCTGCAGCGCCCACGATCAGTGTACCCGATCGGCATTACCGCCACCCGCGCTCGTTCCCCAAAGCGCTCGTAGGCGCGATGCTCGGTCATCCCGACTCGACCAACCTCCGGATCGGTGAACGTGACTCGGGGCAGCGACGAGTCGTCCAGTCGATGGGGCCTTCGAGAGAACGCGTCGCGCGCCGCCATGCGGCCCTGTTCGTCGGCGACGTGGGTGAACTTGAGGTGGTGGGCACAGTCTCCCACTGCATAGATGTGCTGCGCACTCGTGCGCGACCGGTTGTCAACAACGATCGATCCGTGCTCGTCGGTATTCACTCCCGCCGCTTCCAGACCGAGGTCCTCGGTACGTGGCCGGCGTCCTGCGGTGATCAAAACGTGCGACGCGTCGATGCGCTCGCCGGAGCCCAGCTCGAGTGTGGGACCGGGCAAGCCTTGGCTTAGGCGCATACCGGTACGCACATCGACACCGTCCCTCTCGAGAACGCGGCGCACGGTATCCGAGGCCTCCGGCTCCTCCGTTGACAGGACGCGTTCGTTGGCTTCGAGCAGACTCACGCCCACACCGAGACGGGCGAAAGCCTGCGCCAGCTCGCACCCCACGCTGCCTCCGCCGACGATGGCCAGACGATGGGGCGTCTCCTCGAGTGTGAAGATCGTCTGGTTGGTCAGGATGGGGAGATCGTCCAGGCCGTGGATTGCAGGGATCTCTGGCCGCGCTCCCACGGCGATCACGAACCTCTCGGAGCGGAGCACTCGACCCGACACTTCGACGGCGTGTGGATCAAGGAAACGGGCGCGTCCCTCGATGAGGTTGATGCCCTCGGTCCGAAGCATTTCGGGAGATTCGTCTCGGGCGATCTCCTCCACCACCTCCCGCACGTGGCGTAGCACTCTGAGCAGATCCACCTGGACATCACCCCGAATTCCCAAATGACCTTTG
This sequence comes from Rubrobacter sp., assembly GCA_013812245.1. Lineage (GTDB taxonomy): Bacteria > Actinomycetota > Rubrobacteria > Rubrobacterales > Rubrobacteraceae > JACDGB01. The sequence continues at coordinate 1,283 of JACCTS010000272.1, read as the reverse complement.
TCCCGGAACCTCGCGACGCGCCCGGCGACGTCGACCAACGTCTTGGATGGGACGCAACCGGTAAAGGTGCACTCTCCTCCGGGGCGCTCCGCTTCGACGAGCGCGATATTGCCCCTGCTGTTACCTGATCGAGCCGCGGCCAGTCCCCCTGCGCCGGCTCCGATCACTATCATGTCGTAGCGGTCGCCCATTTTCCTCCCGTCATGTCGGAGTCCCGACCCACGACGTAAATCGCCGGAGCCAGCCAGGAAGATCGTCAGACCACTGACCCCCTCGCACTGTTGGATCATCCGTCGACCAGGATCCCTGATCTAGTCCATTATCGATGCATGGACAATGCGTCGTCGCCCCGGCTAAGAGATCTGCAGGGGCTTCCGGTCACCCTCAGCGATCTGCATGGTCATCCTGTCATCCTCAGTTTCCTTCGCTACGTCGGGTGACTCTTCTGCGAACACCATCTCGTGAAGATGGCCGAGCACAACGATCGCCTTGACGCTGCCGCAATAGAGGTGTTGGTGATCGGTTTCGAGGTTCGAGCGCGCCTCACGTGGTTGAAGAGGCGGATCGATAGCCCTTTCCGCTTCGTCGTCGACGAAGAGAGGACTACTTACGGGGCCTTCGCCATGGGCCGTGCCTCATGGTCGCGCACTTACCTCCATCCCGGCGTGATTGCCGGCTACGGGCGCATGCTCGCCAAAGGTGAGAGCCCGGACCTACACCTCGGCCAGGACCGTCGCCAGTTGGGCGGAGACGTGGTGCTGGGCCCCAGCGGCGAGATCGTCCTGTCCCATCCAGAGCGGGGTCCCGAGGATCGAGCTCCGGTCGGAAGGATCATCACGGCCGCTTTGGACGCGAGCTGATGTGTCTTTCATCCTTTGGTCGATTCGTGCGCAGCTCGTCCTTCCACCACGCCGAGAATCGGGGGGCCTATCCAGGAGCATTCGCTTCTCCCGCGCCAATTCAGCGACTTGGCACCAGCCCTCTTTACTCCTGGCGCAATCATTGGTGATCGACTGCGATGGTCTGTACGCCTCTCGCCATTCGGTATCCGTCAGCCACAAGATGGTCTTCCCGATCGTGATCGCCTCGGGCTGGTCAAAGAGACCCGTTCTTCCACCAGGCTGCACGGGGATGTCGAATGTCGCGAACTGCCTCACCAACTGGGCATAGGCAGCTCGGCTGCGGACCAGGACCGCGATGTCGCGGAAGGGCACGCCCTTCTCGCTCAGGTCAAGGATCATGTTGGCGATCCACCCCGCCTCCCCAGTTTCGGAGGCGTCGTT
>JACCTS010000242.1 GCA_013812245.1 Rubrobacter sp. | reverse complement strand
CACGTCGTTCGGCATCGGGGAAGATGCGATGACGGAACGGATGGTCCGCGCCATCAACAACCCGCACGTCCGCACCATCGGCCACCCCACGGGTCGTATCCTGAACCGCCGCGACCCGTACGAGGTGGACGTCTCCCGCCTCATAAAAGAGGCAGCCGCCGCAAACACGGCCCTTGAGCTGAACGCGTACCCGGATCGCCTCGACCTCGCCGTACCCTACGTGAGGGAGGCGTTGGACGTCGGCGTCCGTATCACCATAGACACCGACGCCCACGACAAGCGTGCACTCTCGTTCGTCAGGTACGGCGTCTCGCAGGCGCGGCGCGCGTGGGTGGAAAAAGCGAGCGTCATAAACTGCCTGCCGCTGGCGGAATTCGAAAATTACCTGAAGGGCGGCAAGTAGCTGCTCACGGCGATTCGTTGAAGTTGAGCCAGTACCATCCGAGGTATCTCATGGCCTCAGAGAACCGCTCGAAGTTGGCGGGCTTGGCGACGTAGGAGTTGGCGCCGAGCTTGTAGCCTGCGACCACGTCCTCGTGTTCCTTGGATGAGGAAAACAGGATCACGGGCAATAGTTGTGTCCGCTCGTCTTCCCGCAGCCGCTCCAGCACCTGCAACCCGCTCATACTGCCCAGGTTCACGTCCAGGAGTACGAATTCCGTCGCGGAGGTTGTATCCCGGTTGGCGTGGGCGCCCTCTCCAAACAGGAAGTCCAGCGCCTCCTGTCCGCTCCTGGCGACCGCCACCTCGTCTACCTCGTCCGCGATGCCGTGTGTGCGAAGGGCGCGCACGGCGAGTAGCACCTGATCCTCGTCGTCCTCCACGAGCAATATGATCCGTTGTTCGCTCACGTCACACCCATCCCCCTCCCCTGGCCGCGATTATACCCGCCGGTGTACGGGGGACGCCAGCGAAGATAAACGGCCCCGGCCGTAGCCGGGACCGTCACAAGCGAACGACCTGGGATCTACAGGTTGGCCGCGTCCCGCTCCTTCTCGGCGGTCCACACGGCGGGGTCCTCGGCGTCCCCGGCCTCGCCCTGTTCCTCCAGCCCGCGCTCGGCGGCTATGGCGGCGCGGCAGCCGTCGCCGGCGGCGGTGACGGCCTGACGGTAGCGCGTGTCCGAAACGTCGCCAGCCGCGAACACTCCGGGCACGCTGGTCATGGTGTGCTCCATCTGGAAGACATAACCGCTCTCGTCCATCTCGACCTGACCCTCGAAGATGCCGGTCGCCGGGACGTGGCCGATGGCCGCGAAGAAACCGTCCACCGCGAACGTCTGCTCCTCGCCGGTGTTCACGTTCTTAACCTTGACGCCCTCGACGGAGTTCTCGCCCAGGATATCCTCCACGACCGTGTCGGTGAGGAAGGTGATCTTGGGGTTGTTGCGGGCGCGTTCCAGCATGATCTTGGACGCCCGGAACTCCTCGCGGCGGTGGATCGGGACGACCTCATCGGCGAACTTGGCGAGAACTCCAGCCTCTTCCATGGCCGTGTCGCCCCCGCCGACGACCGCGACCTTCTTGCTCTTGAAGAAGAAGGCGTCGCAGGTTGCGCACCCGCTGACGCCCTTGCCCATGAGGCGTTGCTCGCCTTCAAGTCCGAGCCACTTCGCCTTGGCGCCCGTGGCGATGATAATCGACCTCGCGAGCACCGGCTCGTCCTCGCCCTCGGGCCACAGGCGGAAAGGACGCTCGGAGAAGTCCACCCGCTCGATGTTGTCTAGATGCATCTCCGCGCCGAAGCGGGCCGCCTGGGCCTCGAAGTCCTCCATCATGTCCGGTCCCATGACGCCGTCGCGGTAGCCGGGATAGTTCTCCACGTCCGAGGTGAGCATGAGTTGCCCTCCGCTCTCGAAACCCTGGAAAACCAGCGTCTTCAGGCTCGCCCTGGCTGCGTAGAGGGCCGCCGTGTACCCCGCCGGGCCGGAACCTACGATCACCACGTCATAACCTCTATCCGGCATCCGAAACACTCCTCTTAAATATGAGATCCAACTTCTATATTTTATTACATCCTGCAACCCGGATCGCTCATCCGTTCACATCCCGCAGCGGCCGCGGCAGCGGATCATGGTCCACCAGGACTATAATCTCTATTTCACCCATAAGGAGAAACTACTGTCCCGCTCCCCGACTCGCATCGTCGCCGTTCTCATCGTGACGACCATCCTTTGCGCCGGTTGCGGTGAGAAGGAGGGCGTGAGCGCCGTTCGGACGCCGGAGCTACGCGCGGTTCCAGCCATAGCGAAGCCGGCGCGGACACCGGAGCCCTCTGAGTCAGCAAATTCGGGGGGCGGGGACATACCGGACCTGAGAATAGGCAACTTCGACCGGCCCGACGAGGATACGGTGCCGGAGTACGAGATCCTGGAACGGGAGCCGGCCGACCGGGACGGCGCCCACGCCGTGCGGCTGCTCGTGGACTCCCGCGCCAGGACCCAGGCCGACTACGAGGTCATCGCCCGCGACCTCAAGGCCCGCTACGCTGACTACGACGCCGTCTCCGTCGAGTTCACCGATACTCGGGACGTACTCGATTACAGGGGCGCGGCACTGATCTTCAACACCCCCGCCGGCGTGTACTACATGGGTTACATCTACGGTCCGCCCAAGACGAAGGGCTACTACGTTAGGGCGGCGGAATAGTTGAAGTGCGGACCATAAAGCGAGCCTACCGTGTGGCGATCCTGTTCGTGATCGCGGTCAGCATCGCCGTCTTCTCCGCCGTTTGCTGGCATTAACTCGAAGAGATCCACTACCTGAAGTCCTTCTACCCCCGGCGGTTCACCGTGGAGGAGGCCTTCTACGCCAGCACGGTGGAGTTAATCAAGATAACGATAATCGGCCTGCCGCTTCTCCTGATCGCCGGCGTCGGACTCTATTTGCTGCGCCGTTTCGAGGAGAGGTCGTGAATATTTCGTGACCGTCCGGCGCGAGGCTGGGGTCCCTGACGATAGATTCGCTCCGCATTCGGCTACTTCAGACTTTGATCCGTTCTCCCTCGGCGGCCATCGCCCGCTCCCGTCCTCGGAGCAAGAGGTGCGGGACGAGCTGGTCTAGCGAGGTGTAAAGTTTGCTCTTCCCCGCCCCAGAGTACCCCATAACGACCACGAACTCCCTCTCGGACGCCTCCAGGTTCACCCCATCGAGCGCGGGCTTCTCCTGCCCCCGGTAACGGTAGCTCAGGTCCCAAATGCTTATGACCGGCTCCGCCACTCCACAAACCTCCTCGCCCTCTGGATGAATAATATTCCAACAAGAGTACGCGCCGCCACCTTTTGCGAAGCGCGGCTCGAGAAGCCGTCGGAGATCGCCTTACTGGAAGGCGATGTAACATATGAAAGGCATGCTAGATCTCACTCCGCACTGGCAGCAAATTCGGCGCGATCATGCCGAGGCCCATACGGTTTTGCAGCGGATCGCCGAGGCGATCTACGAGCGGACCGAGGAGCCAGTTCGTTTGGACGCCGACAAAGCAGACTTGAGCGCTGCACTAGAGCTCGGCCTATTGGAGAGCAACGACGGGATCGCCTTCTCCGACCCGGACATTAGGCGCGACTACCTAGTACAGCACACTGTGGAACTGGCCCTCCGGGCCTGGGACAATCTCGACACGTTCGTCAACTTTTTCGAGGATGCCCAATACCGCACCCTAAACTTCGGAACTCGACGGGAGGTGACGACCGTCGTGCTGCTCGTGCTAGCCGACGACCACGGCAAAGATGTAATCGGGCGCATGGGGGAGGTTGCGAGGTCAGGGGTCGAAGGCGAAGGACGTAACCACCTGTTCTGGAGCCTGTACCATCCGTTCTGCGAGGCGCTCCCGGAGCTCGACGTCGATCCCGGCAAGCTGGTCGACACGCTCGAGTCGGTGTTCGAAGCCACAGCCGATGACCTAGCGGGAGGGTTTGTGTACAGCGCCGTCGAGAAGCTGGCCGCCCGATCCCGTGCGGACGCAGAGGCCCTTTACGACGTCTTCGCGTCGCGTCGAGACTCGCCCGTCGTCTCATTTACAGCGAATGCCCTCGTCGGGCTCGCAGGGTTTGACCTTCCGGAGGCTCACCGGCGCGCTCTCGATCTGACCAGGGCTGAGCAACCCACTCTACGCAGGGCCGGTATCGCCGCGCTCGGTCGCTTCGACTATGCAGACAGCGTACGCACCGACCTACTGGGGGCCGCCTGGGAGCGTTTGGAAGCCTTCAAGGCCGAGCAGAACCCAGAGATCGACCACGCGCTGGCCCGCGCCTACGGAAACCTGCTCCACCAAAAGCGGGAGGCCACAGAAGCCTTAGTCGAAATCTCGGCGCGCTCGGACCCCGTCGTCCAGATCCAAGTCGCCTCTATTCTGTTCATGGAAGCCGACAAGGCTCGTGACGAACCCTGGTTTAGGAGTGCCTTACTGAACCTTGCTCGGGTATCGACCTCCCGCGCGGGCACGTGGCGAGAGCTCGACCACTGCACGGCGCGCTGCGTCGAAGACGCCCCAAACCTCGTCGTCGAGTTCATGGAAACTGCGGTCGTCGGCCGAGACTACGGCACTGAAGGCAGAGAGGCCGAGCTGCCGAAGATCCTCAACTTTACCTTTTCAAGGATGATGCAGCACCATCCCGAGGTACTCAAAGCCGCGGTCACGCGCTGGTTCGCATCTTCCGAGCTCCGGCTGCACCGAGCCGCCGCCGACGTGGTTCACAGTTCTTACGACCTGCTGGGCACCGAGCAGCCGTGGCTCAAGCTGGACAAGCAGGTTCTGGATACTCTCGACGAGCAGACGGTCGTCTACGTGCTGGAGCGGATTATGGGCCACGTCGTGAGCAGCCGTTCTCTGACCGCACTGCTGCTGTCGGCCGTGCAGCGCGAGCGGTGTTCGCCCGCCTTCCTGAACTTCGTGGCCGGAGCGCTCGCTGGCTACGTGCTCTACAACTATCCCAACGAAGCCGGGGGTTACCTGAGGAGCCGGGCCGAAAGCGGCAAAGTATCAGACGCCGAACTCAAAGTTGCCGAGGCTGCCCTAGGCCACTCGGAGGCTTACTCGAAGGCGCTTCGCGATCTGCCGAGGTTGAAGGAGTTTCAGACGCCATCGCGGCGCCTCTACCTCCTTCGCCTGGCCGAGCACAAGCAACAGGCCACGATAATGGAAGAAGCGAACAGGCAGTCCGTAGTCATGAGCCTGGCTACCAGGGTGCCCCTGAAGTACGGTCGCGGCTTCTTCATGGAGCGCGAGGGCGACTTCACGGAACCGTCCAACCTCAGCTCGTTCTCGCATTCGGTGGAGAGGCCGCGAGGAGAGCTGATCGACCCCATCGGACAGGCGGTCCAACGCATGGAGTGGCAGTCCGCTGGCTTGCACGAAGACCAAGAAGACCAACCCGACGAGGAGACTGGCCCGTGAGGTTGGTAATAAGGGAGTACCTCAGCATGCTCAGGGAGTCGGGCGAGCTCGACGCGCTGCTCCCCGACCTCCTGTTCAGCATGGACATAGAGCCCATCAGCAAGCCCCAGGTGGGAGCGCGTCAGCACGGCGTAGACATCGCTGGGGTCGGCCCCGACCCCGACGACAACGGCACGAGAAAGCTCTTCTTGCTGGTAGTCAAGCAGGGTGACCTGGACCGCCGTAGCTGGGACAGCGGAGAGCAAGCTGTCCGGCAGTCGTTGAACGAGATCCTCGATGTTTACCTTCCGCAGCACGTCGGTAGGGAGCACGAGTCGCTGCCCAAGAAGATTGTCGTCTGCTCCAACGGGGACATCAAGCAGAACGTAGAGCGCAACTGGCAAGGGTATAAGGACGAACACACCGAGCCGGGCATAAGAGAGTACGACTTCTGGGGCGGCGACAAGCTGGCCCTCCTCGTCGAGCGGCACTTCCTGGACGAGTACCTCTTCCCGGAGTCGGCCCAGAAGCAGATGCGTAAGACCATCGCGCTCGCCGATCAGAACGAGGAGGACCCTCACCATTTCTACTCGCTAATCTACGACACGCTCTTCGAGCGCGACCTGCCGACGGGGAGTACGCTGAGTGCTCGCCGGAAACGGCAGCGCGCCCTCCGCCTCCTCAACCTGAGCCTCAACATCGTCTTCCACTGGTGTCGGGAAGCCGACAACCTGCGGCCCGCTCTGCTCTGCGCTGAACGCAACGTACTGCAGACCTGGGACTGGATGCGCCAGGGTGACCTCTTCGACTGCCAGACGACGAGCAAAGAGTTTGCACGGCTCTTCACAACCTACCTCAACGTCACCATCGCCTACGCCGACAAGCTCATCCCGCTGTGCCTAGTGCGGGATGGCCTCTCTGAACAGGGAGTAGACGAGCTGGAGTACTCGCTCTACACCTTCGAGACTATCGGCATCCTCGGCGTGTTGGCAACGGCTTCGAGAGCCCTGACTGAGGGGGCACAAAGCTCAGAGGATCAACAGAAGGCGGCCCAGATGCAGCGAGGGTACGCCCAACTCCTCGTGGCCCTCATCAACAACAATCCCCCAGCAGCGACACCTCGGTTCGACGGGCACGCCATCGACATCGCGCTAGGACTCCTCGCCCTCACCGGAGCCGGGCTCGACTCGCAAGCTGCTGGATGGGTCGATGCCCTCAGCGCGCATGTCCTTTGGGCCTACCGGCTCGGGAGGCATTTCCCGATATACACGGACTCTTACGACGATCTCGTTGCCATGCGCCTTGGCCAGGCCCCACCCAAAGAAAAGTTGATGGAACTATCGACCTTGCTACCGATGTTGGCGCACTGGTACGCGGTTCTAGACATGACCAGCGCCTACGCAGCTTACCGAGAAGCTATCGTCGAGGCGTTCCTCGAAACGGACCTGCAACTGTGGTTCCCAGACGAAAGCACCGAGGACCACCTGTACCGTGAGAACGCGGGATTCACCAGCGGCGCCACGTTGTCGTCTATCCAGTTACCCGCCACGCTGGGCGGGCTCAAGGCCCACATCGTGCACCTCCATGAGGAGCGCCGGGCATTCGAGGAGCTCTCATGCTTTACGCAGGAATGGCGAATCTTAGGACTCATCGCGAGCCGGCATTACCGAACGCCTGTAATTCCCGCCTACTGGCAGGAAGCGGTCCAAGAGCTGCCGAAGTCATCGGAGCACAACATCACTAGCGTGCCGAAGCTTATAGTTCGAACCGAACCCGCCAGCGCCAATCTCTACAACTTAAAGATTTACTTGGGAAATACCCACATCGGTGACTACGAGCGAAGCATAGAGCGCACGATAGACCGTAAGCGCATTGAAGTCGAGAGAAGCGCAGATTTCTTGATCAGCAGTTACAAAAAGTACGGCAAGTTCGTGGTGCGCTGGAATAGTCGAGACAGGGTCAAAGAGATAAGAATGTACCAGGAAGGTTCATCCGATCCAGGTCGGCAGGCACAGTGTCTGGACGTGATCCCACGAGAATACTGGGAAACGTGATCTGCATGCTGGTAAAGACAGCCCTCTTACACGGCTGACTTCGCCTCCAAAGCCGGTATGATCTCCTCTCCGTAAGCGTCCAGCGTCTCGTCCATCGCGTCGTGCATCAGGTAGATGTTGAACTGGTCCACGCCGAGGTCTTTTAGCTCGGTTAGCTTCGCTACGTGATCCTCGACCGTGCCGAGGACGCAGAAGCGGTCCACGATGTCGTCAGGGACGAAGTCGGTGCTCGGGTTGCCGGCCCGGCCGTGGTAGCTGTAGTCATATTCCTCCTCGCGCGCCCTGATGTAGTCGGTGAGAGCGTGCGGGACTTCCCCGTCCTCGCCGTATCGTGACACGAGATCGGCGACATGGTTTCCGACCATGCCCCCGAACCACCGGCACTGGTCGCGCTGGTGGGCGAGGTCTCCGCTAACGTATGCTGGGGCAGCGACGCAGATCTTTATATCCTCAGGGTCGCGGCCAGCTTCGACCGCGGCCTCGCGGACGTGGTTCATGGTCCACTCCAGGATCACGGGGTCAGCGAGTTGCAGGATGAACCCGTCGGCCACCCGGCCGATGAGGCTGAGGGCCTTCGGGCCGTAGCCCGCCATCCATACGTCGAGCTTCCCGTCCCGCACCCACGGAATGCGGACCTTCGTGCCTCCGTAGTCGACCTCCCTGCCCTCTGCCAGCTCCTTGATCACGCGCATCGCCTCTTCGAGTTGCCGCAGCGTCGTCGGCTTCCTGCCTAGCACCCGCACCACGGAGTCGCCGCGCCCGATGCCGCAGATGGTGCGGTTGCCGAACATATCGTTCAGGGTGGCGAATGTCGAGGCCGTCACCGAAGGGTCCCGGCTCACCGGGTTGGTCACGAACGGGCCGACCACGATCCTCTCCGTCGCCGAGAGCATCTGCGAGTGGATCACGTACGGCTCCTGCCACAACACGTGCGAGTCGAACGTCCAGGCGTGCGTGAACCCGATTCGTTCGGCTCGTTGTGTCAATTCAATGACACGACTCGCCGGCGGGTTGGTCTGAAGTGTGACGCCGAAGTCCATGATCTCCGCCTCTCTATTTTTTGCTGTGCCACCATTCGCGGAACTCGGTACAGAATCCATCGCCGTCAAGTTCGACCAGGAAGATGCCGTCAAGTTCCACAGGCGTATTCGACGAAAGCCTCATAAATGTCACATTCCAGCGGGCAATTCCTCTGTCTTCCATTATCGCGAGTATCTCGCTGTAGAAGCGGATATCTCGCTGCGAGCCGGTCGCCCCGGCCCAGTACTCCGAAATGCCTTCACGGCCCCTGGCCGGCTCGTCGAATGGGGTCCCGTAATATGCGGCGTCGCCGGTGAACAGCCGCGCCGCCTCCGGGTCCCTGTCCTCCCAGGCTCTCCCGTAGGCGTCGAGCCAGCTTTCGAAGGATCTTCGGTCCATGCGTCAGCCCTTCCCCGAGTCGGAGATCGCGCTCGCCGCCCCGAGCGCCAGGTAGACGCCGCCCGAGATGTATCGCCTGCCGCGCCTGAACCCGGAGCCCTCGCTCTCGCGACGCAGCCAGCCGCCCACCGTGCTCGCGAGCAGGGCGTAGAGGCCGTCGGAGACAAGCGCGATGACGACGAACGTGACGCCGAGCAAGAGTATCTGGAGCCAGCCCACTCCCTGGAATGGGTCCACGAACTGCGGCAGGAAGGCGAAGAAGAACAGCGCGGTGTTCGGGTTGAGAACGTTGACGACAACGCCCTGCGAGAAGATGCGCGAGAGGCGGTCCGGCGTAGCGGTCGCGACCACCTCCTCGTCATTGGCGAAGAGGATGCGCTGGAGGCCCAGCCAGACGAGGTAAGCCATGCCGAGCCATTTCACCACCGAGAACGCCGTCGCGGACGAGGCGAGGATCGCCGAGAGCCCGGCCGCTGCGAAAGCTGCATGAACGAGCCCGCCAACGCCGACGCCGAGCACGGATGCGAGGCCAGCCGGGCGTCCCTGGTCCACGCTGCGCGTGATGATGTAGAAGACCGCCGGGCCGGGGACCACCACGAGCACCAGCGAAGCCGCGACGAAGACCCCGAAGGTGGAGGCGTCGAGCATCGGTGGCTACCTACGCCGTCTCCGGCTCTTCGCCCCGCTCCTTGGCGGGTTCGGAGGCACGGCCACCGATCCGAGAGAGGATCAGGTACGCCACGGCCGTCACGCCGAAGGTAAAGAACAGGCCGTAGTTGTACAGGCTCTCGATGAACGTGGGGTTCTGGAAGACGCCGGCGAAGTTCGGGGTCGTGGCGGCTTTGAGGAATCCTGGGATCACGGGGACTACGCCCACGAAGACGGCCGTGATGGCCCGCCAGTTCCAGCCGCCGGAGTAGGCGTAGCGTCCGTCCAGCTTGTATAGCTCGGCGAGGTCGAGTTGGCGGCGGCGCACGATCCAGTAGTCCACGATCATCACGGCCCCGATGGCCCCGAGCAGGCTGCCGTAGCCGACGAGCCACGTGAAGATGTACGCCCCGGCCGTCTCCAGGAGCAGCCACGGGAACGAGAGAATCCCGATGACAGCCGTGATCATTCCGCCCATACGGAAGGAGATCACCTTCGGGGCCAGGTTCGAGAAGTCGAAGGAGGGCGAGACCACGTTCGCGGCCATGTTCGTGGAGATCTGGGCTATCGCGATCACGATCATGGCGAGTATCAGGAGCGCCGGGATGTCTCCGGTGAGGCGCGTGACGAGCACCACCGGGTCCCATATGGCCTTGTCGAAGACCACGATGGTCGCCGCCGTGACCGCGATGCCGATGAAGCTGAAGGCCGTCATCGTCAGCGGGAGCCCGATCGCCTGCCCGACGATCTGTGAGCGCTGGCTCTGGGCGTAGCGAGTAAAGTCCGGGACGTTGAGGGAGAGCGTAACCCAGTACCCCACGTTCGCCGCGAGGCTCGGCCAGAACAGCGCCCAGAACGGCGCGTCACCCTCCTGGAGCTGCGCCGAAGTCGAGAACACGTTGCCGACGCCGCCGCCAGCCACAAAACCCCAGATCAGGAGCGCGATGCTGCCCCCGATCAGGAGCGGCGCCGCCAGAGACTCGAAGATCTTCACGCCCTCGATGCCGGTCAGGATGATCACGACCTGTATCGCCCAGAACACGCCGAACGCGATGAAAGAGTGTGATGGCACGTTCGCCCAGCCGCCCCAGGCCGCAGTCGTCAGGGCGTCGATAGCGACACCGCCGAGCCACGTCTGGATGCCGAACCAGCCGCACGCCACCAGGGCGCGGGCCATCGCCGCGAAGTTCGCCCCACGTACCCCGAACGAAGCCCGGACGAAGACCGGGAACGGGACGCCGTATTTGGTCCCGGCGTGGGCGTTCAGGAGCATCGGGATCAGGACGATCACGTTCCCCAGCGAGATGGTCAGGAGCGCCTGCCACCAGTTCATGCCGGCGGCCATCAGGCCAGCGGCCAGCAGGTACGTGGTGATGACAATGGACATCCCGATCCAGAGCGCCGCGATGTTGTACGTGGTCCAGGTGCGTTCCTCTGGTTCGGTCGGCGCGAGGTCGTTGTTGTAGAGGGGCGACGAGCTGACCTCCGCCTTGATCCTCCCTAGCTCCGCCGGGTCTCTTACCCCCAGATCCCGATAATCCTCGCGCTCCATACGCTCTCCCCTTTCTCTGGAACCCCCGCTATCGTAGCTCTACCCCGTGCCGCTCCATGGTCGCCGCGCTCTTCTTTACGCGCTGGCCGCCGCCCAATCCATCGTCTTCTCCGTGAGCCGGTGCAGCGCCCGCACGCTCAACTCGATGTCCTCCTCGGGCGTGTCTTCGTCTTTGGTGTGGCTGAGGCCCCTCAAGCTCTTCACGAACAGCATCACCGTCGGCATGAGGCGCGCCATCTCCGCCGCGTCGTGCAGTGGCCCGCTCGGCAGCCGATGAGATTGCCCGGTCACCTCCGTGATCGCCTCGTCGGCGAGTTCGATGAGGTCATCGTCGAACGGGATGGGCTCTATCTGCCACAGCCGCTCCCACTCAACCGAGACATCCTCTTCCCCGGCGACGCGCTCGCTGGCCTCCTTCACCTTCGCGAGCATGTCTGCCAGCACGTCGGCGTCGAGGGCGCGCTGGTCGAGGGACATCTCGCACCAGCCGTTGAAAGCCGTGACGATGGCCGGGCTGACGTTCACGAAGCCCGTTGTGGCCCGCACGTCGTCGCGCCGCGCTGCGTCGTCCCGGAACTCGATGGCGGATCGGGCGGCGGCGATGAACGCGTCGCGGCGCACGTCCATCGGCGTGGAGCCAGAATGGGCGTGCTGGCCGGTGAACCGGACGGCGTGGCGCTCCACCCCGAAGGTTCCGAGCACGACGCCGAGCGGGAGATCCATCTTTTCGAGCACCGGTCCCTGCTCGATGTGCAACTCCAGATAAGCTGCTGCGTTCTCCAACTGGCGTCCGGCCTCGTTGGCCCGGTCGAGGTCCACGCCGTGCTCCCGCAGTGCGTCGGGTAGCGTCACGCCGTCGCGGTCCTTGAGGTTACGAACGTCGTCTGGTTTCAGGGCTCCGGCCGCGGCGCCTGACCCGAAGAGACTCCGGCCGAAGCGGGCGCCCTCCTCGTCGGCCCAGTCCACGAGCCGCAGGGTGACGGGGCGTTGCTGCGGGGCCAGGGCTCGCATGACTTCGAGGGCTCCGACCACGTTCAGAGCGCCGTCGAGCCAGCCACCGTTCGGGACGGAGTCTATGTGGCCCCCGAGGAGGACGGCCTTTTCGGAGTCGCCTGGGGCGGTGGCCCAGACGTTGCCGGCCTCGTCCGTCTCGATCTCTGTGATGCCCTCGATCTCCTCCAGCTTGCCCCTGAACCAGTTGCGGGCCTCGCGCCAAGTCTCCGTCCAGGCGACGCGTCGGGCACCGTCCGGGCCTCCGGTGAGTTCTGCGAGTTCCTTCAGTTCCTCGACGGCACGGCGGGAATCTACGCCTTCGGCCTGCATCAGCCCACCTTCTCCCGAGCCCCGATCTCGGCGAGCGCCTCTTCGATGATATCGGCGGCCTCGTCAGCGGCTTCGCGGGTGATGGTGAGCGGCGGGGAGATGCGGATGGTGTTCGACTTGAGGCCACCCTTGCCGACGAGCAGACCACGGGTCCGGCACGCTTCGAGGAAGCGGCTGGCCGCCGCCGGGTCAGGCGTCAGGCCGTCGCCGGTGAGCTCCAGGGCGAGCATCAATCCACGCCCGCGCACCTCGGCGACGCTGGGATGGTCTTCGGCGATCTTGAGGAGGCGATTCTTGAGGTGCGTCCCGACTTCGTGGGCGTTTCGCTGGAGGTCATTATCGAGGATGAAGTTAAGGTTGGCGAGGGCGCCGGCGGAGGAGATCGGGTTTCCACCGAAGGTGGAGAGATGGAGGTTGGGGGCGACGGACTCGATCACCTCGGCCCGTCCCACGACCGCCCCGAGGGCGAGGCCGTTACCGATGCCTTTCGCCATCACGATCATGTCGGGCTCCACGTCGAAGGACTCAATGCCCCAGAAGTGATCTCCCGTGCGTCCGAAGCCGGTCTGGACCTCGTCGGAGATCAGGAGTATCCCCGTCTCGTCCAGGATCTCCTTGACCCGCTCGAAGTAGCCTGGCGGCGCCTCTACGAAACCGCCGACGCCCTGAATTGGCTCCGCTATGAACGCGGCGACGTTCCCTGTGGTCTCCTCCTCGACCACGGCCCGCACGTCGTCGGCGCAGAGGAGGTTGCATCTCCCCTCATTGCGGCAGAGGGCACAGCGAAGCTGGTACGGATTGCGGGCGTACGACACGTCGAGGGCGGAGCGGGGGGACGCGCTCCAGGTACTCTGACCGGTGATGCCCATCGTCATGAAGGTGGAGCCATGGTAGGAGGAGCGGAGGGCGATGATCTCGCTGGAATTCCGGTAGCGGCTAGCGAAAAGCAGCGCCGCCTCGTTGGCCTCCGAGCCGCTCCCGACGAAGAACGCCTTCTTCTCGCCCGAGATGGGGGCCAGTTCGATCAGCTTCTCCGCCAGCTTGACCTGGTTTTCGATCAGGTACAGGGTGGAGGTGTGCAGGATCTTGTCCACCTGTCCCTTTATGGCGTCGGTGATCTCCGGCACCGCGTGCCCGCTGATGGCCGTCACGATCCCGCCGAAGAAGTCCAGGTACTCGTTGCCCTCGGAGTCCCAGACCCGGAACCCCTCGCCCCGCGCCAACTCCATCGGCTTCTCGTAGTACAGCGGCGTCCACGAAGGCAGCGCCGCCTTGTGCCGCGCCAGCAACTCGTTCGGGTTCGTCATGCCCGCACCTCCATTCCGGCCGCCGTGAACTTCCGCTCCACGAACCTTCCGGATCCGTGCTCGCCCACGACCTCGCCGTCCCTGTAGACCAGCCCGCCCCGCACGTACACCGCCGCCGGACCGCCCCTGAAGCTCACACCCTCGTAGGGTGTGTAGTCCACGTTGCCGTGACGATTCTCCACCGTAGCCGTGATCTCCAGTTCCGGGTCCCAGAGGACCACGTCGGCTTCCGCGCCGGGGACGAGGGCGCCCTTGCGCGGGTACATGCCGTGGATCTTCGCCTGGTTGGTCGAGAGCACCGCGACGAACTGGTTCTCGGAGAGGCGGCCCTCGCTCACCCCGAGCTTCCAGAGGGTCATCGCCCGCTCCTCGGCGCCGGGGAGACCGTTGGGTATCAGGGTGAAGTCGTCCACGCCCAACTCCTTCTGCTCCTTGTAGTTGAACGAGCAGTGGTCCGAGCCAAAGATTTGAAGGTCCCCGATCTGCAAGCCCCGCCACAACGCCTCCCGGTTCCACTCGTGCCGCAGGGGCGGGGAACACACGAACTTGGCGCCCTCGAAGCCCTCGCGGGCTAGGTCGTCGTAGGAGAAGGCGAAATATTGCGGGCAGGTCTCCGCGTAAACGGTCTGGCCCAATTCGTGGGCCCGGTGGACTTCTTCCAGGGCCGCTTCGCAGGAGACGTGGACGACGAGCAGCGGGGCGCCGGCTATCGCGGCAAGCTGGATGGCCCGGTTCGTCGCCTCGGCCTCGACCTCCTCGGGCCGCGTGAGGGCGTGGAAGCGTGGAGCCGTGTCGCCACGCGCCAGCGCCTGCTGCTGGAGCTTGGCGATAACGTCCCCGTTCTCGGCGTGGACCATGACGAGGACACCGGCGTCACGGGCTATCTGCATGGCCTCGAAGAGGTCGTCGTCCTCGGTGTAGAGCGGCGTGCCCTTGTACGCCATGAAGATCTTGATGGAAGAGACGCCCTGGCCGGGGAGGCTCGGTATCTCCGCCTTTATCTCATCCGTCAGGTTGGTTATTGCGACGTGGAAGCCGTAGTCTGTGATCGCCTTTCCCTCGGCCTTCTGCGTCCAGGTCTCTATGGCGTCGGCGAGGCTGCCCTCCACATCCTGCAACGAGAAGTCCACGATGGTCGTCGTGCCGCCAGCGACGGCCGCCGCGGTGCCGCTCGCCCAGTCGTCGGCGGTCATGGTGCCCCCGAATGGCATGTCCATGTGGGTGTGCCCGTCTATGAAACCAGGCATCACCAGCTTGCCCGAGGCGTCCACAACCTCCGCCTCCTCCGGGTCTATGTTCGCGCCGACGGCGAAGATCCTGCCGTCCTCGACGAGCACGTCCGCCCGGTAGCTGCCGTCGGCGGTGACCACGGTCCCTCCAGAGAAAAGAAGCCTGCTCATGGTGCTCTCCTTCCACTTTGCAGCAGTGTGTTGGCTAACTCTCGCACAACCCGCGCCTTCGCGTCAATCCGGCCAACCCCGCGACGAAGGACGTACCGTCGAGGGTCCTATCCCGTGGGCCGCACGAACTTTCCCCTGCCCCCTGACACCATCTTCCCGCCGTCGAATACCGTATTCCCGCGGACCAGCGTGCGGACCACGCGCCCCTTTATGACACGTCCCACGTACGGGCTGTGTTTGTGGCGCTGAAAGAGATCTTCGGTCTCGAGGACGTGCTCGCGATCCAGGTCCACCAGCGACATGTCCGCGTCCATGCCCGGCTCTATTCGACCCTTTCCCGAGATTCGGAACCTTTGCGCCGCGCTTCCCGAGCAGACGGATGCTATCGCGGGAGGTGGCATGCCCCGCCCGGCGTAACCGGCGGTGAGCATCAGCTGCAGCGTGGACTGGCCGCCCGCGATACCACCCCAGACCTCGAAGAAGTCATCGGCGGCCTTCAACGCCGGCGGGGCTGGCGAGTGGTCCGAAGACACCATCCGCAGCGCGCTGGAGAAAAGATGATCCCAGAGCGCATCCCGCTCCGACCGTGGGCGCAGGGGTGGGGCGCACTTGGCGACGGCGCCTAGCCTTTCGAGATCTTCCTCCGTCATCACCAGGTACTGCGGGCACGTCTCACAGGTCACGTCCACGCCGCGCCCGTGGGCTTCGGACACTAGCTCCGCACCGCGTCCGGTGCTCACGTGTACGATATGTAGCGAACAACCCGTCTCCTCGGCGAGAAGGATGGCCCGGCTTATGGCTTCAAGCTCGGCGACTACGGGTCGGGAGCGGAGGTAGTCTCTTGGCGAGGTGCGCCCCTCGGCCGCGAAGCGGCGCGCCAGGCCGTGCGTGATGCTGTCGTTCTCCGCATGTACCGTAACGGGAAGCCCGAGCCCGGCGGCTTCGGCCATCGCCTCGTACAGCGTCAGGTCGTCGGAGGCGGGGAAGTCTTCCGTGCCGCTGCGGGACATGAACGCCTTGAAGCCGATGACGCCGCGCTCCGCCAGCTCTTCGAGGCGTCCGGCGCTTCCCGGAACGATGCCGCCCCACAACGCGAAGTCCACGACGGAGGAGGCTCTGGCCGCCGCCAGCTTCAGGTCGAAGCTCGGGCCGTCCACGGTCGGCGGATGGGCGTTGAGCGGCATGTCGAAGGCCGTTGTCGCGCCGCCGGCCGCCAGCGCGCGGCTGTGCCGGTGGCGAAGCCCTCCCAGTCCTCCCTGCCGGGCTCGTTGAAATGGACGTGGGGATCAATGCAGCCAGGGAAGACGTGCAGGCCGGTAGCGTCTATCTCCTCGTCGGCCGTTCCCTCCAACTCTGGTTCCACGGCGATGATACGTTCGTCCGAGACGGCTATATCCGCCTCGACGATGCCGGAGGGCGTGACGACGCTGCCGCCGCGGACGATCAGATCGTGGGCGCTCACGTATCCTCGATCCGGTTCAACCCCGGATCAGCCGGTGGCCGGTTTGGGAGCTACGACAGCTCCTCCGCTATGCCCATCGTGGGTTCTGCAGCCCCGGCCTCAGAGCGGCTGGAGCGCATGAGGAACATGTACGATCTGGCCGCGATGGCGAGCCCGATGAACCACGAGTACGTGTACAGGAACGCGAACTGCGGGAGGCCGAGTGCGGGCAGCACCAGCCCGGAGAAAACCACGGCGAGCGACAGACCGAGGGCCGCCATCGCGCGCAGGTTCCAGCCGTGCGCGTACTCGAACTCGCGGCCCCGCTCGTAAAAGTCGTCGAGGTCGTAGTTGCCGCGCCTCACCCAGAAGAAGTCCGCGATCATGAGCCCCGCTATCGGCCCGAGCGCGCCGCCGATGACGTTGAGGACGGGGAAGATGGCCTCGGAGTTGTCGAACCACAGCCACGGCATGAAGAGCACCCCGAGCACGATGGAGATGAGCCCCGCTTTCACGAAGTTCAGCCGCCGGGGCAACAGGTTCACCAGGTCGTAGGCCGGGGCGACGACGTTCGCCGCCACGTTCACGGAGAGCGTGGCGATCAGGAGCGCGCCAGCCCCGACGAGCAGGATCACCGGGCTCTCGAACTGCTGCAAGAGCTGGACGGGGTTCACGATCGGGCGGTCGAAGGCGACGACCGTCCCCGCGGTGATGGCGATGCTCATGACCGCGAATATGACGGCCGTTCCCGGAAGTCCCACGGTCTGGCCGACCATCTGGTCCCGCTGGGAGCGAGAGAAGCGGGTGAAGTCCGAGATGTTCAAGACGAGCGTCGCCCACACGCCGACGAGCGCCGTGACCGAGAGGCCGAACGCCGTCCAGAACTCTCCGCCGGAGAGCTTCGACGGCTGGTCGAAGAGCGGGGCGACACCGCCCGCCGCGTTCACCGCCCAGACGACAAGCCCGAGGCCGAGCACGATGACTATCGGGCCGGCCCACAACTCGAAGAACTTGATACGCTCCATGCCGTGCCCGATCACGTAGGCGTGCAGCACCCAGAACACCGCGAAAGAGACGGCCACGCTGAGAGGCATTCCGATAATCGAGATCTCCCGGAGCGCGCTCCAGCCAGGCACCGCAACTCCCAGGATAGCGTCCACCGCCAGGCACCCTGCATACGTCTGCACCGCGAACCAGAAGATCGCCACGAACGCCCGGACGAGCACCAGCGCCCGCGCCCCGGTGTACCCGAACACCGCCCGCACCAGCACAGGGAAGGGCAGCCCGTACTTGGTCCCGGCGAGGCCGTTGATCCACATCGCCGCCACCAGCACCGCGTTCGCCACCGCGACCACCATCAGAGCCTGCAAAGGACTGAAACCCTGGTTCAGCAAATTCGCCGATGTCTCGTACGCCACGATGTTGTGGACCATGCCCATCCACACCGTGGTGTAGTTCACCCAGCTCCAGTTACGCTGCTCTCGCGGTATAGGAGCCAGGTCCTCGTTGTAGAGCGTCGGGTCGTGCCCCCCACTGCGTCCCGCCGTCGCGCTCATCGTCCGCCACCTCCGCTTTCCGTGCGGCCTCTGTGCTTCCAATCGGGCCGCATATAGGTACGGTTAGCATGCTACGAGGCGAGGCTCGCGGCTTCTTCGGCCCGGTGTCCAATTATCCGGGCACGGCCGGTGCTTTGTGTTTGTACCGGCTGCTGTGCCGTCAGAAGGTCAGGCTACGGAAGTGAGGGATCGCGCACCCCCAGTCTCCGCGTGACTATGAAGGTTTCTTAGAGGCTGCGCCAATAGGCGCGTAACGTACCAACGTGAAAAGCGGACACGGATGCTCGATCATTCGGGGAGTTCTCTAGGCTTCCCGACCAAGGAGCGTAACCTGTGCCCGCTCTCCCACCATACATCATCGAGCCCATCTGGCAACAGTTCCTTGCCTTGTTGCCCTCCAGAGAAGTGAATCATCCCCTCGGCTGCCACCGCCCCCGCATCCCCAACCGGGTGGTCTTCGAGGCCGATAGTTCAGGTGTTGGTGTTCGGTTGCGCCTACTGGCGGATCGCCGACGAGTCGTGCTCGGTCACCACGCTACGCCGCCGGCGCGAGGAGTGGATCGAGGCGGGATCGAGGCGGGAGCGAGGCGGGAGCGATGGAGGCCCTCCAGGAGTTGGCGATCGAATCCTACGACCGAACTATCGGCCTCGAGCTAGCCGACGTGGCCGTCGATGGATGCATGCCGAAGTCTCCTTGCGGAGGCGAGAGGGCAGGAAGAAGCCCGGTGGATCGCGGCAAGCGGGGCATCAAACGCTCGACGATGGTGGACGCCAACGGCATCCCCCTAGAGGGTGGTTTCGGCCCCGGCCAACCGCCACGATTCCCCGCTCTTGGCTCCCACCTTGGACACCCTAAAGGCGCTGGGGTTGCCGCACGAGCCGGTGAGCGGGCACCTCGACCGCGGCTACGACTCGTTCGTCACCCACCGGCTTCTGGAGGAGCGTGGCCTGCTCGGCGTGATCTCGGAGAAAGGCAAACCCGCGCCGCTCAAGGCCGGGATGCGGTGGGTGGTGGAGAGGACGAACTCCTGGCGCAATGACCACAAGAAGCTGGTGTGGTGCACCGAGAGGCGGGGGCGGGTCATCGACTTCTGGCTAGCCTTCTCCAACGCGGTCATCGTCGTTGTCGGGAG
>JACCTS010000181.1 GCA_013812245.1 Rubrobacter sp. | reverse complement strand
ATCATCCTCCTCGCCTCACGCCCAGAAACGGTACAGGTGGCGGTCGAGAGGATGCGGCCGGAGACGCTAGGTGTGATCGTCTCGCAGGAGATCCTCGAGGCCGTCACGCTGAAGTGCTCGGAGCTGCGCGCCGAAGGCGTGGAGTTCCGTTACCGGATGGTCGATTCGCCGATGGAGATCGGGGACGCTTTCTCGCGCTTCGAGCACCTGCTCTCGGAGCTCGAAGGGATGGGCTACGGGCGCGATGAAGTCCTGCTGGACGCGACGGGCGGGACGACCCCGATGCGCCTGGGGGCGGCGCTGGCGGCGATGACGCGGGGTGTGGGGATGGTGCACCAGCGGGTGCCGCAGGTCTACGTGGGCGGGCGGTGGGAGCGGGACGGGTCTAGAGAGGTGGAGGTGGCCCCGATGGGGAATCCGCTCGTGGCGACGGGCCTGCTGCGCGAGGGGCAGGCGGTGGAGCTCTTCAACCGCCGGGACTACGGGGCGGCGGCGCTGGTCTTCGGGGACATCGTCGGGAAAGTGAGCGGGGCGGAGCGCGGACACTACTACCGGGGGCTACTGCTGCTCGCCGAGGGGTATGCGGCCTGGGACGTGGCGGATTACGGGGTCGCCCTGGAGAAGCTGCGGTTGGCCCGAGGGGAGATGGGTGTCGAGCTCTCGGAGATGGATCTCGCGGAGAGGGCGGGGGCTCTGTCAGACAGGATCTCCGTCCACCTCCCGTTCCTGGGGAAGGTGCGGGGCAGGCTCTCGGCGGAGAACGTCGTGGACATGCTGGAGAACGCCCGCCGGCGCATCGTGGACCAGAGACGCTACGACGACGGCGTCGCCCGGCTCTACCGGTGCGTGGAGATGTGGCACCAGTGGAGGTTGGGCGAACGATCCATCTCCACGGAGAAGGTGGACTGGGAGAAGGTGGACGGGGACGTTCGGGAGCGGTTCCTGGAGGAGGCTGGATCGAGCGAGCTACCGGAGGTCCTCGCGCTGCACCACGCCCGTCTGCTTGACCGCATCCTTGGCGGGGAGGAAGTGGGTGACGATGCGGTGCTCAGGGACCTGTTGCAGCAGCGCAACCGCTCCATCCTGGCCCACGGTCTCGAACCCATAGACGAAAAGTCCGCCCTCCGCTTCCTGGAGTACGTGGACGCGCTGGTGGAGACGCCGGAGGCCAGGGTCGGGGCGGAGCACGCGACGCTGAGGGGGTTGTAGAAAGTGGCGCTCACAGGGTTGGAGGTGCCGGATCGCATCGTGTCGGGGCTGAGAGAGGGCCTTGGTGGCGACCTTGTGGCCGTAGTGTTGTTCGGCTCCCGGGCGCGCGGGGAAGAGCGCGAGGGCAGCGACTGGGACTTCCTGGTCGTGGCCCGCAACCTGCCAGAGAGGACGTTGGAACGCGCCTTCCGGCTCAAGAAGTTGCTTCCGCCTCTCCATCGCGGGGAGGCGAGCCTGCTGGCCAGGACGCCGGAAGAGTTCACGGCGGGTCTCCCGGACCTGTACCTGGACATCGCCCTGGACGGCGTGATCCTGCACGACACGGACGGGTACGTGGCGGAACGTCTGGAATCCTTGAGAACCTTGATCCGACGAAAGGGATTGCGCCGCGAGAAGGAGGGGCGAGACCTGATCTGGCGTTGGAAGCATCCGCCGGGCCCCGACTGGTCGCTGGAGTGGGAGGAGACCCCATAACAGGCCGCGGACAGGCCGCTTACCGGCTCGAGCTGGCCCGAGGGTTTCTCGAGGAGGCGCGGCAGGATACTGATCTAGAACGCTGGAGATCAGCCGTGGACGGCGCCCAGCTTGCCGTCGAGAACGCGGGAAAAGCTGCGCTGTCATTGGCCGGACAGATCGGGCGCACCCACAACCCGGCTACCCAACTTCGCCGCCTGATCGAAGAGGAGCGGTTCGATGCCGCGTACTCGGAGAAGTTGAAGCGCCTGGCGGAACTGGCCGAGCTCCTCGGGCCAGACATCCACATCCGGACGGACTACGGCGATGAGGTAGAAGGCCGCACTCCCTGGGAGCTCTTCGACGAGGCCGACGCCGGCCAGGCCCTCGCCGTTGCGGAGGAGGCGGTAAGCCTCGCCGGTCGGATCGTTGGAGAAGGTAGTCGTGAGCAGTAGCGGCCCTGGCGCTCTCACGCTCCACTGCCACGAGGTGACGGTTCGGTTCCTGGACCGTGCCGTCGTGCCGCCTTACGAGGGGTCCATGATCCGGGGCGCCTTCGGCCGCGCCTTCAAGGAGAGCTGCTGTCCCTTTCCGCACGAAAACGGCGCAGGATGCTCGATGGGGGACAAATGCCCCTACGCCTACGTCTTCGAGACCTCACCCCCGGAGGACGCGCGGGACTTCGCAAAGAACAGGGAGGTCCCCCGTCCCTACCTGTTCGAGCCGCCGGAAGAGACGAAGATGGAGTACGGGCCGGGCGAGAGGATGCGCTTCGGCTTCACCACCGTGGGCCGGGCGGCGGACTACATGCCGTACTTCGTCTACGCGTTCTCCAGGATGGGCGAGGCCGGAGTCGGGCGTAGGAAAGCTCGCTATGAGCTCGAAAACGTCGTCGCCATCAACCCGCTCACCGGCGGGCGGGAGAGGCTTTTCGAGGGCGGGACGGTCAGGAACGTCAGGCTGCCAGCCGTCTGGGAGGATGCGGAGAATGTGGCGGAAGGGATGGACGGGGAGCGGGTCGGGCTTGAGTTCCTCACGCCCGCGTTCGTAAAGCATAAAGGGAAGGTGTCGCCCGAGGCGCCCTCGTTCGCCGCGCTCGTGCAGAACCTCATGATCCGGCTGCCAATGCTCTCCGCCGTCCACTGCGGGGAGGTCTGGCGCGGGGACTTCAGGGCGATGGTGGACAGGGCCGGGGAGGTCGAGACTATCCGGGACGGGACCACGTGGGTCTCCTTCCGCCGCTACTCATCGTTCAGAGGGAAGTCCGAACCGCTCGAAGGGGTGGTGGGGAGCGTCGAGTATGCAGGACCTCTGGCTGAGTTCCTGCCGCTGCTGGTGATGGGCGGGCTGGCGCACGTCGGCAAGCGGGCCGTCTTCGGGCTCGGCCGCTACCGGCTCCTCTGAATTCGCCGGTATCCGTGACGCCCGTGCGGACGCTTACGGCGCGGGTGAAGATCCATGCCACCTTCGGATGCATAGTACCCTCTGCGAAACCGGAGATGGAATGCTGCAACCTTGAGAAACATCGAAAGCCCGCTGCGAAAGACCGGCGTGGTATTTATCTGCGCCGCGATGCTGGCCCTGGCGGCCCGCGGCCCTTACACTCTTGGCAGGACGCATACAAGGCGAATGACGTCGCCAGCATCCCCGAGCATGTAGCGGCCCGCATACTCTTCAAGCGCCGCCTCCAGAGTCTCGGCCGGCTCGGGATCTTTTCCTCGACGCCGGGGTACTCAGGCTCGATCCACCCGGCAACCTCCTTGCGCGCTCGATCTCCGTGGTCGGAGTTGGTGAGCAGGGTAAGTGCAAAATCTCTCAGGGGCTATCCAGATAGCCGAGACCTGCTCGTTGGTAGAGCCGAAGTGGGCGACCAACTTCATGCCCCTGGCTTCGGAGAGCATCCAGGGAGTCCCACCTGATTATCTTCGTCCGCCGGAACCCGCAGCTCTGTATCAGGCGCAGCGATTCTTTGCCCATCACGCGGACGCTTTCGTGAGCGGCCCGGGGACCATGATCGCCGTTCCAGGCCCGGAACGGTGGTCCATCGCCTGCCGTGTCCGCCGGGCCGGCTCCCCTGTTTTCCTCATGGGTTACGGGTGTATGCGGGTCGTCCTACTCCCCGTTCTCCGTAAAACCCCTCGCGGCTTCGCCCAGGGCGTCGCGGGCGCCTTGCAGGTTCGCCGGGCCGTTCTGGGTGAGTCCCGGCAGCATCCGTGCGAGGAGGAGGGTGGAGAGCCCGGAGGACTCGCCGCCTTCTCCCTGCACCAGGAGCGGGCGCGGCGCGTGGCGCATCAGGCGCTCGCCGACCTCGACTCGGCGGCGGGCGAGTTCGTACTGCACGACGGCGCGGTTATCCCTGTGGGCCTGTCCCAGGTGCCGCAGGGCAGTCGCCTCGTTCTCGGCCTCGGTGAGCGCGGCCCGGCCTCTCGTCTCGATATCCAGGCGGACCCGCTGGGCTTCTGTCTCCTTCTCTTCGAGCATCCTGGCCACGTCCTGGCGGGCGCGGTTGCGGGCTTCGTTCACCTCGATCAGTCGTGCGTCCCGCTCCTTCTTGGATCGCTCTATCTCCATCAGGAGGGTGTCTATGCGACGCTTGCGGGTCAGTTCCCACTCGCGCTCGTAGGCAGCGAGCTCCTTGGCGACGCGCTCGCGGGTAGCTAGGTGCTGCTGGTACTGGTCGGGGAGCTGCACGTCTGGGATGTTCGCCCCGAGGATGCGCACCCCGTAGCTCGCGAGCTGGCGGTTCAGGTAATTCTGCATGTCCCCGACGTCCGATCCGCGCAGGTCGTAAGCCTTCTCGGTGCTAACTTGCCGGCTGCGCTGCCTGATGGCGTCCTGCACCGCGCTCGAAAGCACGAGGTCGAAGTTCGAAGCCCCGATGGTCTGCACGAAGGCCACGGGGTCTGTGATCCGGAATTTCAGGAAGAACTCTATCGCCTTCAGCGGCACGTTCTCCTGGGTCGGGCAGACTGCGACGGGGGCGAGGTATGGGATCTCGGTCGCGGTGTCCACCACGTACTCGACCTTCTCCCACGGCCACCATAGGTAGTGGCGTCCCGGCGAGAGCGTGCCCGTGACCCGGCCATAGCGGGAGAGGACGCCCGTCGTTCCCTGTTCGATCTCGATGATCGCGC
>JACCTS010000172.1 GCA_013812245.1 Rubrobacter sp. | reverse complement strand
CGGACCGCAGCGTCCACCGCCCGATCCTGAGCCCCCGAAAAAAAGCCTCCGGTGTGCTGCTGACCGGCGGTGAGAGCCGCCGGATGGGCCGCGACAAGCTCGCCCTGAGAGTCGGTGGCGTGCCGCTAGTGCGACGGGTACACGACGTTCTGGCGTCCCGGTGCGAAGAGGTCGTGGCCGTCGGCGTGGCAGATGTCCCGGAGCTTGGGGACGTCCGCTGCATCCCGGACCTTCGGCCCGGAGGAGGACCGCTGGCCGGCATAGAGGCCGGGCTTGAGGCCACCCGCCACCCGCTCGTCTTCGTCGCGGCGGGCGACATGCCATTCTTATCCGGAGAACTGGTTGGGTTCTTGCTGGACCGGATCTCCGAAGGGTCCGCCGCCGTGCCAGTGCATGGAGGACGGCCGCATCCTCTGTGCGCCGCCTACAACCGGAGCGCGTTGCCGGTCGTATCCTCCGCGCTCGACGAGGGGATCAGGGCTGTGCGGACGCTGCTGGAGATACTCGGCGATGTGGAGTACGTGGACGAAGAGCTTTGGCGCTTCGGAGACCCAGATCTCTTCCTTATGAACGTCAACTCGCCGGAAGACCTCGACCGGGCCCGGAACGGCATGGCGCGGTAGCTCACCGTGAAGCCGCGGCAACTGGCAGGGCTCTTTCGGGATCTCCTCGCGCTCGTGGCCGTGTACCGGGGGCGCGAGCCAAAAACGTCGGGGGCTGAGATATTGCCGCGGGTGGCGGTGGTGCTGGGCTCACAAGTTCTCCCCGGCGGACGGGCAAGCAAGACGCTCGATGCCCGCGCGCGGCACGCGGCCAGGCTGTACGTGGCGGGGGATCTGGATCTCCTCATCCCCACCGGCGGGGTCGGGGATCATCCGCCGAGCGAAGCGGAGGTAATGGCGCACATCCTGCGAATGGAGGGTGTACCGGAGGAGGCCATATTGCGCGAGGACGCGGCGACCAGCACGTGGGATTCCGCGTGGCTGGTGGCGGACCTGGCGCGGCGGCGGGGGATAGGCGAGGTGCGGGCCGTAACGGACCCGCTGCACTGCGTGAGGACCGTGGCGGCATTCGGGGAAGCGGGCCTCGCGGCATGGGCCGAGCCCGTGTACGGTAGCCCGATGTGGAGCAAACCGTGGTCCCGGCGTGGGCAATTCGTCCGGGAGATAGGGGCGCTGGTTTGGTACAGGACGAGGCACGGGGTAGGGTTGCGCTCCCGGCGATAGCCGTCGGGGTGCTCGCCGTCTCGTCGGCGGCCATCCTGATCCGGCTGTCCGAAGCGCCCGCCCTCGCGGTGGCCTTCTGGCGCTGCGCTTTAGGGGTTGTGGTCCTCCTGCCGTCGGCCTTGGTGCGAAGGGAGCGGTTCCCGAGGGGGAAGGTCCTCTACGTCGGGCTGGCATCCGGGGTCGCGCTCGGGGCGCACTTCGGGTTTTGGATCGTCTCCCTCGACTACACGAGCGTGGCGGCGAGTGTGGTGCTCGTAAGCAACACGCCGGTCTTCGTGGCGATACTGGCGTACCTGATCTTCGGGGAGAAGACCTCCCCGCTGTCGTTCGCCGGCATCCTGGTGGCGCTCGCCGGTACGACTGTGATAGCCCAGGACGGCTCCGCCGGATCAGCGGCGACCTTCGGAAACGCGCTGGCGCTCCTCGGGGCGGTCACGTTCACCGTCTACGTCCTCGTCGGGCGCTCGCAGCGTTCGGCGGCGGAGCCGGTGGGCGTGTTGCCCTACTCGATAGTCCTCTATTCTGCTGCGGCGGTCGCGCTGCTGCCGGCCGCGCTGCTGTCGGGAGACGAATTGTGGGGCTACTCCGGGGAGACGTGGTTCTGGCTGTGGGCGATAACGCTCGGACCCCAGATCCTGGGCCACACCGTCTTCAACTGGGCGCTGGGATACGTCGAGGCATCGGCAGTCTCCGGCGCCGTGCTTGCCGAACCCGTGATCGCCTCGTTCCTCGCCTGGCTGATACTCGCCGAAAAACCAGGTTCCGCGACGCTTCTCGGAGGCGTGGTTGTCCTCGCGGGCCTCTTCTTGCTACTGCGCGGACGCCGGAGATCGTCGCCCGAAACGCCGGAAGCCGTGAGTCGAGAATAGGATTTCTATTCTCCAAGCAGGCCGGGAACTTCTCACAAAATGCCATCGAGGGATGTTGTATTCTGGCTACGCGGACGATTTCGAGGCGTGAGAGGAGGAGTTTGGGACCGCTCAGGACCGGGTTCCGGTACGGGGTCGTGGCGGTGCTCGTGGCGCTCGCCGCGGATCTGCGCTTCCTTTTCGTCAGTCCTACGGGGACGCCGAATTGGATCCTCACGGCCATCGAAGAGTACCGGACCTCGCTCGCCCTGGCGGCCTACATCTTCCTCGGCATCCTCGCCGCCCTCCGCATGCGGCCTGATCGCATGGAGCAGGGAGTGCCTTACCGGGCTCTGCTGCTGCGTGACGGAGCCCTGGCGGCCACCGTGGGCGCCGTTATGGTGGGAGCCACGCTCTTCGTGGTCACCTTCCTGAACGCGACCGTGTTCTCCGACACCATCAGGGACTACGCTCACGCCGCCGCCCCGAGCATCGTCGCCTATAACGAGAAGGTGGCGAACCGGCTCAACGACCCTCCCCCGGTCCCTGGCGCTGCCGAGATAGAGCAGGGCCTTCAGCCTCCCAAACTCCGGGATCTGGGCCGCTCCATCGCCAACTTCGTGATGCGGGCGCTCTTGATGGGGACGGCCGGTGCGATCGTGGGCTTGCTGCGGGGCCGCGCTGGCCCGGACCGCGACGGACGAACACCGGACCCGCCCTACGCCAAGACCTCCGAGCCTCGATGAGGCTCCGCGCCCGCCAGGTTGCGGCGGCGCTCCTTCTGGATGCCTTGCTCGGCGAGCCGCCGGCAAGCCTGCACCCGGTGGTTTGGATGGGACGGACGATATCTCACTACGAACGGAGAGCCCTCGCCTGGAAGAATCCCCGACATCGGTCAATCTCCGGCGCCGTGCTCGCCCTGGCGCTGCCCACCCTCGTCTGCGCAGGGGCCGGAGCCTCAATCTGGATGACGCCAAAGCCGCTTCGATGGCCCCTCGAAGTCATCTTCCTGTCGAGTGCCCTGTCCATGCGCGGCCTGGCAACCGCCGCGGCGGCCGTTGAGCGGAAGCTTCAGAACGGAGACTTGGAAGCGGCCCGCACATGTGTCGGGGAGTTCGTGGGCCGGGACACGGATGCGCTGTCCGAAGAGGAGGTCGCACGGGCCGCAGTCGAATCAGTCGCCGAGAACACGAGCGATGGCATCGTCGCGCCCATGCTCTATGGATTGTTCCTCGGGGCGCCTGGCGCGCTCACCTACAAGGCCGTGAACACCCTGGACTCCATGATCGGATACCGCGAGGCCCCGTACGCGGAGTTTGGATGGGCCTCGGCCCGGCTCGACGACTTCGCCAACCTCTTTCCGGCCCGCCTGACGGCCCTGCTTGCCGCCGTAGCCTCAGGACGCCTGGCGGCCACTCTCTCGTCTGTCAGACGATACGGTCCGCTCACCAGCAGCCCGAACGCCGGATGGGCCGAGGCAGCCTTCGCTGGCGCGCTCGGGATACGGCTAGGCGGAACGAACCACTACGGAGGCGTGATGCGCGTGGGACCCGTTATAGGCGAAGGTCGCCGGCCCGGACCGGAAGACATCCGGCGGGCAGTGGTCCTTATGCGCTCTATTTGCATAATACTTGCCGGGTTTGCGTTATTGGCAGGAGCCGTTCGCCGTGGCTGAGGGGTGGGCGGATCATCCCGGAGAGCGTCACCACGGCGCGCATGGGGAACTAGTCTCCCGCGCGTTGTCTCTCCCAGGAGAGATCCTGGACTTCAGCCAGAACGTGAACCCGCTAGGTCCACCGGTCGGGGCGCTCGAAGCCGCCAGGAGGGCTGTTACGGAGGAATCAGGAGGCTACCCGGCACTGGACTACCCCGAACTGCGCGAGGCGCTCTCACACTATCTCGAAGTCCCCGCCGCAACGGTCCTGCCGACCAACGGCGGGGCCGAGGCACTGTTTCTCGCGACCCGCGCCGCATCCGAAAACCAGAGCCGGAAAGCGCTCGTGCTGGAGCCAACCTTCTCAGAATACGCCGCCGCCGCCAGGACTGCGGGATTGGAGCCGGTGCGACGGATCTCCCGCCGTCCCGAGCAAAGCTTCGCCTTCGATGCTTCGGTTCTGGATGACGTGGAAGACGTGGCCGCCGTTTTCCTGTGCAACCCCAACAATCCTACCGGGAATGCACTTTCTCGGGATGAGGTACTGGAGGTGGCGGTGAAGGTGCGCGAAGCAGGCGCGACCCTCATCGTGGACGAGGCGTTCGCGGACTTCGTCCCCGAAGTGAGCGTAGCGTCGGAAGTGGTGGAGGGCCTCCAGGTTGCGCGTTCGCTCACCAAGTTCTTCACAATACCGGGCCTGCGTCTTGGCTGTTTGATCTCCTCGAACTCCGAACGCGCGCAATCCTTTCAGCCTTCGTGGTCCGTCAACGCCCCTGCCGCCGCCGCGGGAATCGCCGCCGCACGCGACCGGGTCTTCGCCAAACTTTCCATCTCCGCAGTGGAGCGTTTGCGGAACGCTCTCTACGATTCCCTTAACGCTTTGCCTGGCATCGAAGCTTTTCCTGGCGTGGCGAACTTCTTGCTGGCTCGCGGACCCGAGGGACTGGCCGGGCGTCTCGCGCGGCGGGGGGTGCTCGTTCGAGGGTGCGAGCCTTTCTTTGGGCTCGGGCCGGAGTTCTTCAGGGTAGCGGTTCGGGGCGATGAGGAGAACGGGCGACTGATCAAAGCCCTCAGGGAGGAGTTGTAGCCGTCCGCGCCCTCATCCTTGGCGGCGCCCGCAGCGGCAAGAGCGTCTACGCGGAGCGGATAGCCTCATACTTAGGCGGCGACCGCGTGCTCTACGTCGCGACAGCAGACACTTCTGCCGATCCGGAACTAGCAATGCGGGTTCGGGAACATCAAGAGCGCCGGCCTGCCACCTGGGGTACGGTCCTCGCCAGCGGAAAACTCTCGGAGGCGCTCGATGGTGACGAGGGATGGGGAGCGATACTTGTGGACTCACTGACGCTGTGGATGTCGGCCACGGTGTTCGCAGGAGATAGTGGGGAGCAGATCCTGGGCAGCTTCGACGAATTCCTGGATGTGGCTGAGGGCTCGCCGACACCACTGGTACTGGTCAGCGACGAGGTGGGGTTCGGGGTGGTGCCGGAGAGCGCAGCGGGGCGGAGGTTCCGGGATCTTCTGGGGTTGGTCAACCAGCGGGCCGCGTCGGTGGCGGCGGAAGTCCACCTCTGCGTGGCCGGGCTGGGGATCAGGATCAAGTAGCGTGCGCGCCCTCCTCTCGTTTTTCACGATCCTCCCGGTTCGTGGCGCCTCCCTCGAAGGAGCCGCTCGAAGCGTCCATCTCCTCCCGCTCGTCGGCGTTGCAACGGCGCTTCCCGGCGTGCTCTTCGTACTATCGGGCTACGCTTTGCCTACCGGTGTCGCTTCGACTCTGGCACTCGGAGCCGTGCTTCTGGCTGCGGGATTTCACCACGCCGACGGCGTCATGGATGTGGGGGACGCCCTGATGGTTCGTGGAACCCCCGAGCGCCGGAGAGAAGTCCTCAAGGACGCGCGGGTCGGCGTTGGGGCGGTCGGGGCGCTCTTTTTGGTTTATGCTCCATCGCTCGCCGCCCTCGTCGCGCTCGTGGCTGCGTCCCCGGCTCGGGCCGCCCTCGCGCTCCTCGCGTCGGAGGTCGCGGCCCGATCCGCGATGCTGCTCACGCTGGCATTCGGAGCGCCGGCGGAGAAGACATCTTCCGCTGTCCCGTTCGTTCGGGCGATGAGAGGATCTAAAAGGACCGTGGGCCTGGCGATCTCGCTCGCTCTGCCGCCGCTGCTCGCGCTACCGCTAGGCGGCTCCTCCGCTCTCGTCACTGTCCTGGCGGCGCCGCTCGTCGCGCTCGTTGCGCTTCGGGTGGCGAATACGGTTTTTGGGGGAATCAGCGGTGACGCAGTGGGGACCACGGGAGAACTGACGCGCACCGTGGTCCTGATCTCGCTCTCTGGCCTGATCTCAGCGACCATTTGACGGAAGCACGGAGCCGGATCAAACACCAGAGGCTTCCCGAGGCAACAACTGCCCTATGAGCGCCTGGGACAACCAGTTCTCGTACTCGTCGGGGGACCATCCCGACTCCTCCACGAGTTCCCTGTAGACCGCTGGCTGGCAAAGAGCTAACAAGATCGCGGCGGCCCTGTCCGCGTCCAGACCGGGGCGCAAGTCGCCTTTCATCTCCGTGACGAACCCGGTCAGGACCAACCTCCTGGCACCCGTTACCTCCCTCAACTCCGCAGCCACCTCCAGGTCCACCGCCGCCGCGCCCTCATGGATAGCCATCATGCTACCCCCGACTTCCCACTGTCGGCGACTCTGGTGCGCCATCTTCTCCAGCCGGCGCCCGGGATTCCGCTGTTTCCTGGCCTCCTCGTGGATCTCTCGCGTGTGCGCCTCGTCGAGCCAAGCGGACCTTATCTTCCGCAGGAAGGTCCTCTTGTTATTGAAGATCGCGTACACGGTGCTCACCGCCACACCAGCCTCCGCCGCTATCGCATCCATCGTCGTTACGCCATAGCCCCGCTCCAGAAAGAGCTTCCTGGCAGCGTCCACGATCAGGCGGCGTGTCTCGAGCGCCTGCCTCTGACGATGCGTCAATCGGGTTTCCTGACTCATCCTCTGAAATTCTCTCAATTTCCTCTTGACTTCGCCACGAAATCCATTGTAGTATAACTACATCGAATGTAGTATAACTCGAACAGAGGAAAGGCTAGAGAGGAGGAAGCGGACATGACCATCGAGGAGCGGAACAAGGCGGCTTTTCGCCGGATGTACGAGGAGGGGTTGAACCGTGGGGTTCTCGCCGTCGCGGACGAGCTGACCGCCCCTGACTTCTTCAACCATGAGGCTCCTCCCGGGATGAATCGTGGCCCTGAGTCGAATCGGCAGGTGATCACGATGCTGCGCACGGCCTTCCCTGACCTGCACTTCAAGATAGAGGCATTGATCGCCGAAGGGGACATCGTCGCGGGCCGCCTGACCATGAACGGCACCCATGAAGGACCCTTGATGGGCATGCCTCCGACCGGCCGACCGGTGCAACAGGCTCACATGCATTTCGTTCGCTTCCGGGACGGTAAAGCCATCGAACATTGGGGAGTGAGGGATGATATGGGGATGATGCGCCAGCTCGGAGCGGCTCCCCAACGAACCGGCACGTCCGCCTGAGAAACCTCCCCGGCGAACCGGCTTGATCGAGGACAAAAGAAAGCGGCCAGCCGAAAAAGGCTGGCCGCTGAAGTGCTGACCCGCTAACTCGCCAGGTCGTCTCCAGGCTCCATGACGTGGATGGTCGTGCCTGGGGAGATCTCGTCGAGGTGCTCCCTGAATTTCTCCGGGGTGCCGGTGAAGATCGGCATGACGTCGGGGCTGTAGTGGATCGGGACGACGTGGTCCACGCCCAGCAGCCGGACGGCGTGCGCTGCCTCCAGCGGTCCCATCGTGATCCGGTCGCCGATGGGGAGCATGGCGAGGTCCGGGCTGTACAGCTCTCCGATGAGCTGCATGTCCCCGAACAGGCAGGTGTCTCCTGCGTGGTACAGCTTGAAGCCGCTCTCGAACTCCAGCACGTAGCCCATCGGCTCGCCTGCGTAGATGTAGCTTCCGTCATCCAGGGCGATGGACGAGCCGTGGAAGGCGTTGGTGGCCGTGACCTTGACGCCGCCGACCTGGGCGGTGCCGCCCTTCATGATGGGCTGCGCGGTCTCCACGCCCTGGCTTTGCAGGTAGGACATGATCTCGAAGTTCGAGATCGTCGTCGCCCCCGTCTGGGCCGCCAGCGACTCCACGTCGTCGAAGTGGTCGAAGTGACCGTGGGTAATCAGGATGGTGTCGAGTTCCCCGACCCGTTTCAGGTCATCGGGCGTCTGCGGGTTGTTGGTGAGATATGGGTCTATGATGATCTGCTCGTCTCCCGGGGTTACGATCCTGAACGCCGCGTGCCCCAGGTAGGTGATCCTGGTTCCGCCGAGCATCTCTTCCACGATTCCCTCCGTCTGTAGCCTTTATCGAAACGCAAACACCTTACCGTATACCCCGCGTATATGACGGAGAAACCGGAGGCCGGTCTAGTTACAATTGGCGGGTTGCGGCTTTGGACTGCAACGAATCAGGCTTCCCGGGAGGTATTTTTTGAGGCTGGCTGTCGTTATCGCAATGATGGTCGGGGTAACCGTGGCGTTCCAGGCGAGCCTGACAGCGGCGGCCCAGCGAAGCCTCGGACCGGCGATGCTGGTCGCTATCTCCGGGTTCACAACCGGTTTCACCGGGCTGGCTGTGGCGATGCTGTGGATGAAGCCGGAGTTCTCCTCGCGGATGGTGATCTACGCGGCGGTCTCCGGGGTACTGGGGGCGTTCATCCTGGGCGGTATCTCGTTCGCGGCGGGCCAGGCCGGGGTGGCCCGGGCTTTCTCACTGGTCATCGGCTCCCAACTCATCGCGGGTCTCATCCTGGACCATCTCGGGCTCTTCGGGGCCGGCACGGGCGGGTTGAGCGCGTTCACCATCGTGGGAGTGGTTCTCATCCTGCTTGGCGGCATCCTGGTGGTCCGCTGATAGCTGGTCTCGAAGCGGGCCGGGATGCAGACAGGCTAGAATGATGGTGTGGCCTACCTTCCGATAGAAGATCACGGCGTGATCGGCAACCTGCACACGGCGGCGCTGGTCGGCACCGACGGGACGATAGACTGGCTGTGCCTGCCGCGCTTCGACGCGCCGAGCGTTTTCTGCTCCATCCTGGACGACGAGAAGGGCGGCCACTTCCGGCTGCGCCCCGTGGAACACACGAGGAGCCAGCAACTGTATCTGCCTGACACCAACGTACTCCTGACCCGGTTCCTCGCGCCGGTGGGCGTCGCGGAGATCGTGGACTTTATGCCGATACTGGGCGGCTCGCACGAACCCCACCGGCTGGTACGGAGCGTGCGTATGGTCAGGGGCCGCATGACCTTCGAGATGGAGTGCCGCCCGGCCTTCGACTACGCACGCCTGAAGCACGAGACCACGGTCGTGAAGAAGGGTGCGGTGTTCCGGAGGCCGGAGATGTCCCTGGGGCTCTCGTCCAACATTCCCCTCCAACAAGGACCGGCCGGGTCAGCCGGGACGAGGTTCGACCTGAAGGCGGGCGAGACCGCGACGTTCGTGCTTTCGGAGACCGGGGAGGGAGAGGGACCTGGAGAGCCTTTGTTAGAGAGAGAGTACCAGGGGTTGCTGGCCGACACGCTCGGCTACTGGCGGCGCTGGCTCTCGCGTAGCACACATCACGGGCGGTGGCGGGAAGTCGTGAACCGTTCCGCGCTGGCGCTCAAGCTCATGGTCTACGACCCGACGGGGGCCATCGTGGCGTCCCCGACCATGGGGCTGCCGGAGAGGATCGGGGGCGAGCGCAACTGGGACTACCGCTACACCTGGCTCCGGGACGCGGCGCTCGCGCTGTACGCCCTGATCTACGTCGGCTTCGAGGACGAGGCGCGCAGCTTCATGGGCTGGCTCCGCGACCGCTGCCAGCAGGACACCGACGGCCTCCTGCAGCCGCTCTACGGCATTGACGGCCGCTCGGACATCGGGGAGAGCGAGCTATCCCACCTCTCCGGCTACCGCAACTCCGCGCCGGTCAGGCTGGGCAACGGAGCCCACACCCAGCGCCAGCTCGACCTCTACGGGGCTGTCCTCGACGCGGCGTACCTGTACAACAAGCACGGGGCGCCACTGGACTACGATCTCTGGCAGAACCTCCGCAAGATCCTGGACTGGCTCGCTGATAACTGGCGGGAGCCGGACGAGGGGATCTGGGAGGTCCGCGGGGGCCGGCGGCAGTTCGTTTCCTCGAAGGTCCTTGGCTGGGTGGCCCTCGAACGCGCCGGCCGCATCTCGCGCCAGCGCGGCCTCCCCGCCGGGGAAGGACGCTGGAAACGGGAGCG
Source organism: Rubrobacter sp. (assembly GCA_013812245.1). Lineage (GTDB taxonomy): Bacteria > Actinomycetota > Rubrobacteria > Rubrobacterales > Rubrobacteraceae > JACDGB01. Next base: position 6,245 of record JACCTS010000172.1, on the reverse strand, counting down.
CGACGCCATCTACGAAGAGGTAATGGAAAAGGGCTGGAACCCTGAGAAGCAGAGCTTCGTCCAGCACTACGGCTCGGACGCCCTCGACGCTTCGCTCCTGATGATGCCGCTGGTGAAGTTCGTCGGCCCCACGGACCCGCGCTGGCTGGCGACCCTCGACCGCATCCAGGAGGAGCTCGCCTACGACACCCTCGTGGACCGCTACAACGTCGAGCACGCCGCCCCCGACGGCCTGGAGGGCGAGGAGGGGAGCTTCAGTCTGTGCTCGTTCTGGCTCGTGGAGTGCCTGACGCAGGCCGGAAGGCTGGACGAGGCGCGGCTCGCGCTGGAGAAGATGTTCTCGTACGCCAACCACCTCGGGCTGTACTCCGAGGAGATCGGACGTTCCGGCGAAGCCCTGGGCAACTTCCCCCAGGCGTTCACCCACCTCGCCCTCATTAGCGCCGCCGTCCATCTCGACCGCGCCCTCGGCGCGGACTAGGCGGGTGGAGCATCTGCTGACTGCGGACTCGGCGAAGTTGCCGGATTTTCTTCTAGACCCCGCCACCGAAACGGGGGCACGCTTCGCCGGAAGAGGTGTCCGGGACTTCCGATCCGCAGCCCGGTTCGTGATGCTGCTCCCGTACGGCAGGAACACAGACAGATTAGACTACCGTCTCGTCTTGGAGGAAAGGCGCGGGACGTGCAGCACCAAACACGCCTTTCTCGCCGCGCTCGCCCAAGAGCACGACCGGCCGGTGGAGTTGCGTCTCGGGATATACGAGATGGACGGACGCAACACTCCGGGCGTCGGGCCCGTGCTCCGGCGTTACGGGCTCGACCTTGTACCGGAGGCGCACTGCTATCTGGCGTATCGGGGTGTGCGGGTGGACCTCACAGGGGTGGGGGAGGCGGAAGAGCCGATCCACGCCTTCCTACATGAAGAGGAGATCGAACCGCGCCAAATCGGGGCGTACAAAGTCGAGCGTCACAGGGAGTTCGTCCGGCTTTGGGCGAAGGCCCATGGCCTGGATACGGAAACCGCGTGGCGGGCGCGGGAGGAGTGCATCCAGGCACTCGCGATCCATGGCGAAGCGTGAACCGGGTTCTCGAGGTCGCTGGTAGTATGTCCGCGGGATCGGAGGGTTCGGAGCGCGAAGGAGGCGTAGCATGGACGGACGCAAGATTACGGCGGCGGCGATTCAAATGTCATCAACGCCGGATAAACACGAGAATATCGCGACAGCGGAGCGATTGATCCGGAACGCTGCGGCGTCCGGAGCGGACCTGGTCGCCCTGCCAGAACTCTGGAGCTGCCACGGCCTAGAAAAAGTCTACCGTGAGAACGCCGAGCCTGTCCCAGGTCCCACGACGGACTTCCTCGGTGACCTGGCCCGGGAGTTGGGGATCTACGTGCTCGGCGGCTCAATCCTTGAAAGCCGCCCCGGTTCGGAGAAGCTCTCCAACACCTCGACCTTCTTCGGGCCTGACGGGGAGCTCTCCGCCGTCTACCGCAAGATCCACCTGTTCGACGTGAAGGTCTCCGACAGGGAGTACCTGGAGAGCGCGTCCATCGCGCCGGGCGAGGAGATCGTCACGGCGAAGGCGGGCGTTGCGACGCTCGGCCTCTCGGTCTGCTACGACGTGCGCTTCCCGGAACTCTACCGTCTGCTCACGCTGCGCGGCGCCGAGGTGCTCATGGTGCCCGCGGCTTTCACCCTCCAGACAGGCAAGGACCACTGGGAGCTTCTGCTGCGCGCCCGCGCCGTCGAGAACCAGGCGTTCGTCGTCGCGCCGGCCCAGTGGGGACAGAAGGCCGACGGGCGCTGGACGTACGGGCGGTCCATGATCGTGGACCCGTGGGGCACCGTCCTTGCCACATGTCCCGACCGCGACGGCCACGCCCTCGCGGAACTGGACCTCGACTACCTCGACCGCTTCCGGGCCGAGTTCCCGGCCTTCTCCAACCGCCGCCCCGAAGCCTACGACTGGTAACGGCCTGCTCACGAAGACTCACACGGTGGTGAGCGCGGTATGGTTCGTCGCTCTGCTCGTGTTCTTCGTGATATTCAAGAGTAGATCGTCATTATGGACCTTTGCCGTGCTGTGGTTCGGCGCGCTCGGATGGGTGGGATTCTTCCTGGGACCATCAGTCTACCGTTGGATCTCCAGTTCCTCGCCCAACGTTGCGATCAGGAGCGCCGCGCGGATATTCGGCGTTGCGATGATCGCCGGTTGGCTCTTGATGCTTTATGGTTCTCTGGTCTTCTGGATGCCATACGTGAGGGAGATGTTTGTCCCATGACGCTGTCGTGTTATTGGAACGTCCCGATCACGACGAGCACCAGGATCGAGACGGCGACCGGGGGCAGTGCCGCACGCACGATCTCGCCCTCGCGGCCGAGCAGTCCGGTCGCGGTGGCGGCCAAAACGACGCGCTGAGGCGCGAGCAGGCTGGCTTGGCTGCCTGAGACGTTCTGGATGGCCGCCGTCAGGGTCTCCGGGATGCCGAGTCCGTGCGCCGCTTCGATCTGGAGCGGCATGAACAGTGCGTTGGAGGCGGCGTTCGAGCCGGTGAGCACACCCCCAAGCGCTCCGACTACCGGCGCGGCCAGCAGATAGAATCTCCCGAGTCCCGCCGCCCCCGACGCCAGCAGCGCGGCGGCACCCGAGTTCGCCACCACCTCTCCAGCGAGCACGAACGTGAGTACAGCCCCCGCCGTCGGCCACCACTGCCCGGTCGTACCCTGAATAGCTTCTCCCACGGATCTCCCTCCCAGCCCGAACAGGAGCGCTGCGAATGCCGCCGAGAGAAGGAGCGGTAACCCTGGTCCCACAAAGACCGGACCCAGCCTTTCCGCAAGCGCCCGCGCGGCTTCGGGACCGTTGGCCAGCAGGAGCAAGGCCAGCAGGAAGGCGTATGGGAGGAGCGCTCGGACGGGCACATCGAGCCTACCGAGGCGCCGGCGCCGGACCGCCAGGAACAGCATCGTGGCGGCGAGGCCACCCGCTGCCCCGGAGAGTTCGGGCACCAGGAACACGCTCGTCAGGAGCGTGCCAGCCCCCGCCAGCAGCCCGAGCAGTGCCGCCTCCACGCCTCTTCGCCGGAGGCCGTCCATTCCGCCGGCGAGCACGACGGCCGCGACGCCGTAGATGGGGAAGAGGGGGAGGCTGAGGAGGGCGCTCCAGTCGGAGAGCGCCGCGAAGCTCGTGCCGGAGAGGTTCGCCCCGATCACGGTTCCCACCCCCAGAGCCCCCCACGGCACCGCGCACTGCCCCCAGCTCGCCAGCACCGCGGCCTTCAAGGGTGGGAAGCCGGCCGCCAGCAAGATCGGGGCGCTGATGACCACCGCCACCCCGAACCCCGTCACCGACTCGAAGAAGGGCGCGACCCCGATCACCACGACCAGCGCCAACCCCTCCCGTTCCGGCTCCAACTCCCCGAGAAACCGCGACACCGCCTCCACCGCCCCACCCGCCGCGAGCAGGTTGTACAGCAAGAGCCCCCCGAACAACACGTACAGCACAGCGGCGGTCGTGGAGATCCCATCCACCCCCGCCCCGCCCAACCCCCCCGCATCGAAGCCAGGCCAGAAAAATGCCGCCGCAACCGCCACCACCAGCGTCGCCACCCCGCACCTCGCCGCCGACCATCCAAGCCCCAGCATGCAGATCCCCGCCACCACAAAAGGCAGCGCCGCAACCCCGAAACCGAGAATGCCCATCACGGGCTAGTGTAACTATCTACTATGATAGACTGTTTTCTACCAAATGAGCGAGAGCGGTACAAGGGAAAACTCTAAGGCCGAGGCGGTATCGGCCGAACGTTTGGGTTCGCGGGTGAAGGACTTGAGAAAGCGGCGGGGGATAACGCTGGAGGCATTGGCGGAGAGGAGCGGGGTGAGCCGTGCCATGCTCTCCAAGGTGGAGCGGGGAGAGAAGAACCCGACGCTGGTGGTGGCGGCTCGCATCGCGGAAGGGTTCGCGGTGACGCTCTCCGGGCTTCTCGGGACGGAGGAGCGGCGGGAGGTGATCGTGGTGCCGCGTGAGAAGCGTATGGTGATGAAGGATCCCGAGACCGGCTTCGAACGGCAACTGCTCTCACCTTCCTTCGGGGCGCGGGGGATAGAGTTCGTGCGCAACGTCGTGCCGAAGGAATCCACATCTGGGGAGTTTCCGCCGCACCGCAAGGGAGTGGAGGAGTACTTGGTCGTGGAGCGGGGACGCCTGCGCGCGGTCCTCGGTGGGGAGGAGCATGTGCTAGAAGAGGGGGACGCTTTGTTCTTCGAGGCTGACGTGCCGCATCGCTTCGACAACGCCGGGGAGGGTGAGTGCAGCTACTACCTGGTCATAAGCTCCGGGGGGGCCTGATCCCCACATCTCCGCGAAGCAGACGATCTCTGGAGAGCGTTCAGGCGGCTTCCGGAGTGGCAGCATGCTTCATGCGGCGGTCCCGGTTGCCGGCGCGATGGCCCCGATAGTAGTCGAGGCGGTCGAAGTGATTTTCCCATTCCTGGAGGTGTTCGTTCCCGGTGAAGCACACCGTTTCTCCGTAGCGGCCGTCCAGCCAGCCGGTCCAGTAGGCTTTGGTGTGGTGTTCAGGGTTGTGAGGCAGCTTCGCGTGCGAGGGGGGGAGAACCTCCGAGCCACAGGACGGACATCGGAACACGCCGTCGGGGAGGCGCCGCATCTCGGGGTGCCCGCATTCGCAGGCGTGGCCGCCGACGACATCGGGGAGAGCGACTATCTGCCGCAGCGTCTGGAGGGCTGTTCCATTGAGGAGACAACCACAGGAGACGCAGCGCGCAGACACCTGGCTCAGGGGACGAAGTTCGTCGGTTTCGCAGGAGGGACAGGTGAGCGAAGGAATCTCGGAGGTTGGCTGCGGGCTCGTCATCGTGTCGTCCTTTCGTCCGGTGGTTATGAGCCTGACACAATGATGTCATTCGCGCCTGAATCGCACATCCCCCAAATGTACGATTTTTTCTAGCTCATTTGGGCTAGATGCTTGCTGACTAGAGCGGATAGGCTCCCGTGGCCAGTTGGGCGAGAACCCTCTCGCGGAGGGCGGAGACCCCCGAGGGATGGTCTTCGCCGAGCGGCCGAAGCAGGTCGTGGGCGCCTTCGGGAACGACGGAATTTGCGGGGACTACCGTCCGGGAACCGTCCTCCAGTTGCAGGAGGCGCTTCCGGCCGCCGCGTTTGCCGCGCTTGGAGCGGTCCTCGCCCGCGACCTCCACTATATCCAGGGAATAGTCGATCATCGGCGATGCGGCGATATAGCCGCCAACGCCGTAGGCGTCACAGACGGGGTTGAGGTGGAGGATGTAATCCACGTCCACGCCGCCGGAGGCGAAGATCTTCACGTTCTCGAAGCCGTACCGGTCGAGCTCCCAGCGCACCTCGCGCATCAGATCCTTGAAGTCCCCGCGCCGGTTGCCCGGCGTGTCCATGCGGATCGCGTAGATGGAATCCGGGATGGCGCGGGCCGCGATGAGAGCCCCGAACTTCTCGTCGTCGAAGGTGTCAATGATAATCGTGCGCGGTATCTCCGGCGGCATCGTCTCGTCGAAGGCTTTGGCCGCCTCCTCCGTGGAGCCGAGGACGAGCACCAGCGCGTGGGGCGTGGTGCCGCTCGCGGGGATGCCCAGGGCCTCGGCTGCGACGTTTATCGTCACGCCGTCGCAGCCGCCCAGGTAGGCGGCGCGTTCGATCATCGGCGTGATGGCGGGGTGCATCCTGCGCGCCCCGAAGGAGATCACCGGCCGCTCTCCCGCCGCTATCCGGCACCGGGCCGCCGCCGTCGCCACCCCCGAAGCCTGGCACAGAAACCCCAGGATGGCCGTCTCGTGCTCTCCGAACGCCTCGTATGGCCCGGTGAGCGTAAGGATCGGCTCGTTTGGCCGGCACACCGTCCCTTCCGGCACCGCCCGCGCCTCGACCTCCACGTCCTCCAGGAGATGCGCCACCTCATCCAGCCCGGCGACGACGAACCAACTCTCCGAGTCGGAGGTCTTGTAGGCGATCTCGGCGTGGACGGGGATGTCCTCCAGGCCGCGGGCGCGCAGCACCTCCAGCGTGCGATGAAAGTACGAGTCCGCGACCTCTGCGTCCTTGATCTCCTCGTATGATGCCGTGTTGAAACCCCTCCGGGAAACGCCGCCGTTCTCCCTCTCCAATGTGTACGCCCTTTCCGTCGACGTGGCCGGTCCGTTATGATAACCAATAATGGAATCTTCGATTAATGGGCACACCTTCGCTGCCGC
>JACCTS010000119.1 GCA_013812245.1 Rubrobacter sp. | reverse complement strand
TGGAATTCCTCGCCCCGTGGCCTGCTGGGCCCTGGTGGAATCCAGCTCCAACGTGCGCCGCGTGGTGGGCCTGGGCGCGCACGGGTTGGGCTCGGTTAGCCGCGTGGAGGACTTGCCGGGGTTTGTGAAGTACCGTTACGTGCCTGAAGAGGGCGGCTCGTGAGCGAACGGCACATCGACCCAGAAGGCCAGTGGAGGCTCACGGATGCCGGCTTCGTATCCGAGGAGTCCCGCACGGGCAAGCGGCTCTGGAGGGATCCCGAGACGGGACGGATTACGCCGGGAGGAAGCGCCCTGGAAAGGGAGAAGCGCGCCGAGGAAGAAGAGCTCGAGCGGGGGCGCCGCCGGTCCGGGCGAACACGCAGGTGAACGTCCTCCGGGGCTAGCCTGTAACGCACTAGAGTGCGCTTGACGGCTACCCTGTACCACCGCTTTAGGGAGGGTGAGCTATAGGAGGTGAAGGTTAGAACAGTCTTCTGCCATTCGAAGTATGAGAAAAACCTACCCCACCGATCCTACTGATGCCGAATGGAAAAAAACGCTCTCTACGTGCTATCCTGTGCACAGATTGCCAAGATAGTTCCAAGGAGAGGGAAGACTATGGATACGACGGGCAGGTACAGGTCCTCCAGCCGTTCGTGGGTCAGTGCCCTACTAGGCACGAGTTCCCTGCCGGGTCCGGCAGCCTGGGGCGCGCTGTTCGCTCTCCTGCTTCTGAGCCTCGCAATCCCGGCGGCGGCTCAGGTCGCGTCTCCCTCCGAGCAGTCCCCGACGCTCTCGGTGAGTGACCAGCTCGACGACCGGCGCTACGTCGCGACGGGAACGCGGGGCTACGTGGTCGGCACCGAAGCTGGACGGTTTCCGGCGATGGGCTGGCACATCCAGGGGGAGATGGGCGGTATATGGAGCCCGCCGATCAAGCTCCTCGACGGCTTGTGGTTCGGCGTAGACGGAGAGTGGTTGGGTGAAGCCACTCGCTTCACCAGCGGCTACGGCTTCGTACAGATGGACGGGATAGACGGACCCGAGGGGCTGGCCGTCCGGCGCACCGACTTCGTCCCTGACGATAAGAGGGGGGCCTTGGTCGGTCTGGAACTCACCTCGCCGACCGATCGCCAGATCAGCCTCACCGTGGATGCCCACTCAGAGCTCATGAGCGCTTACCCTTGGGGGTGGACCACTCCTTCTGCCTCCGACTACAACCTCCAGGACACCTCCGCCTACGCCGACGGGCGGCTCGAGTTCCGTGAGCAGGGCAAACCCCACGTTAACGCCGAAGCCCACGACTGGGCAGCCGTAGTGGGCTCGCAACTGTCTCCGACAGGGCACGCCACCGGCGAGGACTTCCGCGGTCCGCAAGAGCCGGCCGAGATCTGCCCCCCCGAGCCGTGTGACGAAGGCGCCTCCGGCAAGGGCGCGGGTGGTCAGTTGAGCTACGACGTGACCCTCGAGGCGGGCCAACCCCGCACCGTCTGGGTCGCCGTCGCCGGATCCGAGCAGGGACCGGCGGATGCACGCGGCGAGCTGGACACGCTCCTCAGAGAGCCCGAGGACGCTCTGGAGCAGAAGATCTCCGACCGACTTGCTCTTCAAAAGAATACGCAACTCGACATCCCCGGTGACCCTCAGCTGCAGGAGAGCATAGACTGGAGCAAGCAGAACCTTGCCGACTCCGTGCAGGTTGCAGAAGACCTCCAGATCCGGGAGACCGATGAAGGCAGGCAATACCTGCAGCCCGAGGGCACCATCGACCAGGTGCGCTTCCTCGGAGCCGGCTTCCCGGATTACCCCTGGCTCTTCGGTACCGACGGAGAGTTCACCGCGTTCGCGAGTGTCGGGGTCGGGCAGTTCGAGCCCATAAAGGATCATTTGCGGGCCCTCAAGGAGGCGAGCCTGATCGACAACGGCGACTCCGGTAAGGTCGTCCACGAGGTCGTCACCGACGGTTCGATCTACTTCGGATCCAACGATGATGCCGGCAACACCGACGAGACAGCCAAGTTCCCTTCGGCCGTGGCCCTCATCTGGCGCTGGAGCGGTGACAACCGCTTCCGCGACGAGATGTACGGCTTTTCGAAGTCCAACATGGAGTACATCTTCCGAGAACTCGACGACGACAACGACGGCTGGCCCGAGGGCTTAGGCAACGTGGAGCGCGCTGGCATGGGCGAGGAGAAGCTCGACGTTACAACCTCCACCATCCGCGGCCTGTATGACTTGGCGGACATGGCAAAGAGCAAAGGCGACACGAAGACCTTCGTCTGGGCCATGAACCGTGCTAATCGGATGATGCGCGCCTTCGAGGC
>JACCTS010000099.1 GCA_013812245.1 Rubrobacter sp. | reverse complement strand
GATAATCGAAGATAACCTGCACCGGATGCACGATGAACGGCCCGACCGCCAGGTTCAACAGACCATAGGCGGCTCCGGCTATTATGCCGACCGGCGCGCCCTGGCGCAGGGCGAGCAGGATCAGGGGTATCATCTCCAGGGAGATAGAGCCCCCGAACGGCATCTGGAAAACCTTGATCAGACCAAGCACGAACGCCAGGGCGATGGCGAGCGCCGCCTCCGTGAGCACCCTGGTATCTTTGAGCGAGTTCAACGCACAACCTCCTCACGATCTTGCGGGGACGCGCCGTTGAAGGCTCCAGGCTCCTCCCTGCGCCGGCATTATCCGGGTCAGGTTCAACGGGTCGGCACGGAAGTGCCCTCTCAGCCTCGCGGCTCCCCGGTCTGTAAATTACCCGTAGTCTACTCTAACGCGGCATCTGGTACAACCACTTTTCCGTCCAGAGCAAACCTAGTACCGTGGCCGCGTCGGAGATCACACCACTCAGCGCCATCTCCACGGCCTCCCCGAGCGGCAATTCCACCACCTCTATGAACTCCGTCGGCTCGGGACGCGGCCCGCGCTCGTCGCGCACCGCCCGGCACCGGAACAGGTGGCAGACCTCCGTGCTTCGCCCCGTGCTCGTATGCACCGAGGTCAGGCACTCCAGCCCCGCCGCCCGGTAGCCTGTCTCCTCGAAGAGCTCCCGCGCAGCAGCCTCCCGGGGATCCTCTCCCGCATCCACCCCGCCGCTCGGCAACTCTAGGGTGAAACCCGCGAGCGGCTGCCGCCACTGGTGCACGAGCACCACGTCGCCCACGTCCGTGACGGGCACCACCGCCGCGAACCCGCCGCTCTCCAGGACGCCGTACTTGATCTCCTGCCCACCAGGCAACCGCACCTCGTCCACCCGAAAAGCGCACCACAGGTTGCGGTAGAGATAATCCCTTCCGAGCGTCAGCCAGCTTCCGTCTTCCATGCGGAGAAGTATAGAAGCTCTCACGACCTGCACGAAATCGTCCAACACTCTTGATACATAGTTTCACTAGGTATATGATTAGGCTGGCATGAGAGGAGAGGCGCTCAAGGGGCATTTGGATCTGCTGCTTCTCGCGGCGGTGCGGGCTCGTCCGGCGCACGGGTATGCGATCATCGAGAACCTTCGTTTGCGGAGCGGAGGGAGCTTAGATCTCCCCGAGGGCACCGTGTACCCGGTCCTGCACCGGTTGGAGCGGGCCGGCTTCCTGAGGAGTCGATGGTCGGAGGCGTCGGGACGTCGCCGGCGAACCTACGAGGTTACGGAAGAGGGTCTCTCCGAGCTGCGGGCTCGGGAGCGGGACTGGCGCGAGTTTTCGCGCGCCGTGGAAGGCGTGCTCGTGGAGGCGACATGAACGGATCGCGGCGGATCAAAGCCTACCTCGACGCGTTGGGGAGAGAGCTCCCCGGCGGACGCCGCTTCAAAGGGCGTGTTCTCGCGGAGGTCGAGGACCACCTCCGCGAAGGTGTACGGCGCGAGCGGGTGGATGGCGTCCCGGCGCCGGAAGCCGAGTGGCGGGCCATCGAACGGTTCGGATCCCCTGGGCTGGTCGCCAGGCGCTTCGCCGAAGACCTGACCGGTAGCGGGGCCCGCGCCGCAGCGTGGGCGATGATCCTGGCCACGTTGGGGGTGATGTTTCTCAGGTTCTTGCCTTCCCCCGCGTTGGGCGAGCTTCTCGGGATGCCGTCCAACGGTTTCTTCGAGCCTCCGGGGCCGTGGCCCGGCGACATCCTGCCTCCACACCTGCGTCCGGCCATGAACGTGGCGCAGTTCGCGTTCCTTGCCTCCCTCGCCGCCGGCGCCTTCGCCCTCTGGCGCGTCTGGCGCCGCGGTTGGGGCGCGGAGATACCGGACGGCGAGCTCTCGGTGGTGGTTTCGGCCACCGTGCTGGCCCTCGTCGCCTTCGCCGTAAGCGGCGTCGCGGACACCGTGTTCATGTTCCAGCGGGCGGAAGCGGTCCCCGGCTCGCCTTCGCCCTTCGTACACGCTGGCTTCGCGGCCGTGAGGGCCACGATCACGGCGCTGGGCGGCTACTTCGTCGTCCGGGCAGTCGTCCGCCTTCTCGCCCTTCAGCGTCTGCGCGTGAACCAGAACAACTAGAAAGGGGAGGGACCGAAGCCCCTCCCCACGACGCTATCTCTGTCCGTGCCTACTCGAAGTAGTCGGCGGCCTTGGTGGTGTAGCTCTCCTGGTCGTCAGGGACCTCGTCCTCCGGGTAGATGGCCTCGACCGGGCACTCCGGTTCGCAAGCGCCGCAGTCTATGCACTCTTCCGGGTTGATCATGAAGTGGTCGCCCGCGTCATAGATGCAGTCAACAGGACACACCTCGACGCAACTCTGGTCCTTCGTGCCGATACACGGCTCGGTGATAACGTAAGTCAAACCGTTCTCCTCTCGGGGCTTCTCCTCTGGCGACTTTATACCAGCGCGCCGGAGGACCCAACACCCAGCATTGACCACTATCATCGCGGCTTATGACTCCGATCATGATGGCGTGTGATACAGATCAAAAACCGTTCTTGTTGCGAAAGGTTCCCGTTTGCAGGGAGTCTTCGGGGTTCCGGCCTTCAGGTACGGGCGCGGAGCTCGGCGGGCTTGAGGACGGTTATGGCCTTGCTGCCCAGGTCGAGGATGCCCTCCCGGGCGAGGCGGGAGAGGGCGCGGGAGAGGGCTTCGCGGGAGATGCCGGTGGCCTCGGCCATCTCCTGGCGGCTGAGGGAGGGCTCGAAGACCACGCCCTTCTTGGTCACGCGGCCCTCCTCGGTGGCGAGGTTGAGGAGCATGCGGGCCACGCGCTGCGGTGCGCTATGGAACACGAGGTCGCCCACGAGATCCTCGAGTTCGCGGTTGCGGGCAGCCAGGGCGCGAGCGAGGCGTAGAGCGGCGTCCGGGAAGTGGCCCATCAGCTCGATCAGGTCATCGCGGAACACGGCGTAGAGTACACAGTCGGTCAGGGCCGTGGCGCCCTGGCTCTGTGGACGGCCTTCCAGGGCGGAGGGAAGTCCGATCACGGCCCCGTCCCCCACTACCCCGAGGATCTGATCCCGCGCCTTCCCCGGTCCCTGCCCACCGGA
>JACCTS010000093.1 GCA_013812245.1 Rubrobacter sp. | reverse complement strand
CTTCATCCCGAACTTCGTGCGCATAACGCGGGCGCAGGTGCTGACGGTTCGCGGCCTGGACTACGTGGAGGCCGCCCGCGCCGTCGGTGCGGGGCACGTCCGCATCATGACCCGCCACGTCTTGCCGAACTCTCTGCCGCCGATCCTGGTCCAGACCACGCTTGCGATGGGCCTCGCCATCATCGCGGAGGCTACGCTCTCGTACCTGGGGCTCGGGGCCGAGCCGGGAGAGCCTAGCTGGGGTTCGATGCTCTTCCAGGCCCAGTCCTACCTCACGTCGGCCTGGTGGATGGCGTTCTTCCCCGGCATGGCCATATTCTTCGCCGTGCTCGGCTTCAACCTCCTCGGCGACGGCGTGCGCGAAGCCCTCGACCCACGGACCTCGGAGTAGAACGGCGGTCGTGAGAGACCTCGTAGCTACCTTCTCCATCGTGGCCTTTGACCCGGCGTCTGAGGAACTCGGTGTCGCCGTCCAGTCCAAGTTCCTCGCGGTTGGGGCGGTGGTGCCGTGGGCGCGGGCTGGCGTCGGGGTCGTGGCGACGCAGGCGATGGCGAACGTCTCATATGGTCCGCGCGGGCTGGAACTTATGGCCCAAGGACGTACCGCGGAGGAGACGGTCCAGGAACTGGTCGCGGCTGACGAGGGGCGCGAGGACCGGCAGGTTGGCGTCGTGGACGCGCGGGGCCGTGCCGCGACCTTCACGGGGAATGAGTGCTTCGACTGGGCCGGCGGCGTCACCGGCGAGCACTACGCGGCCCAGGGCAACATCTTGGTCGGCGTGGAGACGGTGCAGGCGATGGCCCGCGTATACGAAGAGGCGACCGGAGATCTCGCAGGACGGCTGCTCGCCGCGCTGGACGCTGGACAGGAGGCTGGCGGCGATTCGCGGGGCCGGCAGTCGGCGGCGCTACTTGTGGTGCGTGAAGCTGGCGGGTACGGTGGTCAGAGCGACCGGGTGGTGGACCTACGCGTGGACGACCATCCAGACCCGATACAGGAGTTGATCCGCATCCGGGATCTCCATACCCTGTACTTCGGGGAGACGGAGCCGGAGGCCGTGGTCGCCGTGGACGGGGACGTTCGGGAGGAAGTCGTCACCGCTCTCCATCGCCTCGGATATCTAGATAGCTCCGGCCTGGATGACGAACAATTGTACGAGGCGCTGCGGGCTTTCGTCGGGACGGAGAACTTCGAGGAGCGCGAGCAGGATCGCGGCTTCCTGGACCGGCGCGTGCTGGATTTCATGCGGGAGAAGCGGTAGCCGGATGCCGCGCTCTGGCCCGGATGCGGCGTCTACTGTAATCTACTCTGCAGGAGGCGACTTTATGGGATATCTAAAGATGGCCGGATAGACCGTGGCGATGCTGGAGGTCAACAACCTCAAGACCCACTTCAAGACCCCGGATGGGGTGGTGAAGGCGGTGGACGGCGTATCGTTCTCGCTAGAGCCGGGCGAGACGCTGGGGATCGTCGGCGAGTCTGGGAGCGGCAAGAGCGTGACGGCGCTCTCCATAATGCAGCTCAACCCCAAGCCGCCGGTCCAGTACCCGGAGGGCGAGATCCTCTTCGAGGGCGACGATCTCCTCAAGGCTTCGGACAGGCAGATGCAGAAGATCCGTGGCGACGACATAGCTATGATCTTCCAGGACCCGATGACGAGCCTCAACCCCGTCTTTACCGTGGGAAACCAGATCTCCGAGGCCGTCCGCATCCACCAGAACGTCTCCAGGAGCGAGGCCCGTGACCGGGCGGTTCAGGCGCTCAGAGACGTGGGCATCCCCCGGCCCGAAGAGCGCGCCCGCGACTACCCGCACCAGTTCTCCGGCGGGATGCGTCAGCGGGCCATGATCGCCATGGGCCTCGCCTGCAACCCGAAGGTCCTCATCGCCGACGAGCCGACGACTGCTCTGGACGTGACGATACAGGCCCAGATCCTGGAGCTCATGGTGGACCTTCAGGAGAAGTTCGGGACAGCTATCGTGATGATCACGCACGACCTCGGCGTCGTCGCCCAACTCGCAGACAAGGTGATGGTGATGTACGCCGGACGCGCCGTGGAGCAGAGCACCACCGAACAGGTCTTCTACGATCCGCTGATGCCGTACTCGTGGTCGCTCTTGAGGAGCCTGCCGCGTTTGGATACCGCGGGAGATGTACGTCTCCTCCCGATCAAGGGCCAGCCTCCGTCCCTGATCTTCCTTCCAGAAGGCTGCAACTTTAGCCCGCGCTGCCCGTTCGTCAAGGACGAGTGCCACGCCACGGACCCGGCACTGGAGGAGAAGAAGCCGGATCACGCCGCCGCCTGCATCCTCTCCGTCGAAGAGATCGAAGATCGCAAACGCAAGGCCGACGAAGAGCTCGGCATCGAAGGCGAGATGAGCGCATGAGCGAACGCGGCGAGACGGCGAACGGCCAGGCGAACGGCGTGGCCTCCGGCGAGAACTTGCTGGAGGCTCGGGGCCTGAAGATGCACTTCCCGATAAGGGCCGGCGT
>JACCTS010000066.1 GCA_013812245.1 Rubrobacter sp. | reverse complement strand
GGAGCTCGCGGGTCCCACGACCCTCAGCAAAGCTACGCCAGAAGGCTAGGCCGGTTCAGGGAGCCCCGGGAAAGCCGCCGCTTCCGTCTGGTTCTCCGCGGGCCCGAACCTCGCACGTTCACCAAATCCGCACGCCCCGACGCTGGCGAGCACCTGCCAGGAGGGGTTGACGAAGGCCACGTGGTGGCCGTGGAGCCAGGAGCGCACCATCAGCTCATGGGCGGACCGCACGTCCAGGAAGGTGACGCCGGACAGGTCAACCAGCGCCGGACGTCGCAGGCCGGCGACCCGATCCAGGGCCGCGCTCATCTCCGGTAGAGAGAAAACGTCCAGATCCCCCCGCAGTTCGAGCAGCGTCCCTTCCCCGTCGGACTCCGTCAATTCGATGGCGTGAAGCATCTCACCTTCCCCACTGGCGGCCGCCCTGGCTGCCGCATACGAATACCATTATCCGTGTGACCATCGCGCGGCGCGGGCCGTTACGCTTCCGGTACGTGGTTCTGCTATCTTCCTGCCATGCGGCGGCAAATCGCCATCCCAGGCCACTACTCGCGGGCGGAAAGCACCGCTTGAGCGCGGACGACCGGGATCTCGCCGTCCGCGCCGCCAGGGGCGACGCCGAAGCCTTCGCGAAACTAGTTCGGGCCCATTCGAGTCTCGTATATAGAGTGGCGTTGCGAATATCAGGCGCCGAGCACGCCCAGGACGCGAGCCAGGAGGTCTGGATCCGGGTCTGGCGCAACATAAGGAAGTTTAGAGGTGAGAGCGCCTTCAGCACCTGGCTGTACAAGATCACGGTGAATACCTGTCTGACCGACCGCCGCAAGGAGGCCCGCCGGCGGGAGCGGGAGCTGGACGATGAGATGCCGTTCCTCCCTGAGCCGTCCGGCGGCGAGGCCGACCCAGAGGCCGCGGCCCTGAGCGGAGAGCGGCGGGCGGAGATCGAAGCCGCCCTCGAACACATCCGTACGGAGCACCGGGCCGCGCTGGTCCTGCGGCACATGGAGGGCCTCTCCTACGCGGAGATCGCCGAGGTCCTCGACGTGCCCGACGGGACGGCCAAAGGCTGGGTCAGCCGGGGCCGCGTCGCCATGCTCGTCGTCCTCTCGGATGGAGCCGGAGGAGCCGGCGGGAACTCCTCGGAGGAGTCCGGCGAAGGGGGTGAACGATGAGCCCCACCCAGGAGGAGCGGTGGGAGGCGCTGGGGCTCATCGGGGCCTACGCCGCCGGGGAGCTGGAAGGCGAGGAGGCCCGCGAGGCCGAGCGGCTCATCTTCGAACGTCCGGACTACCGGCGCCTTGCGGAGTCATACGCCCGGATGCTCGTCATGCTGACCAACCTGGCCGAGGAGCCGGTGACGGCGCCGGAAGTGGTGATAGGGTATGCCGTCCGGCGGGCCTACGTCTCGGCCTTCCTGCGGCAGGCGGAAACCTTGCTGGGTGGGATCGGGCGCTCGTACCTCGACGCATTCGTCTATTATTTCGGCCTGCGGGACGCACGTCCGGCGGGCTCCGAAAGCTAAGGAGGGATGAAGGGTGACTAACGTTCTCGAGGACCTGCTGGGCACGCTGGGCAATTTCGTCCCCCGGCTGCTGGGCGCGGTCGTGGTGCTGCTGGTCGCGCTGCTGGTGGCCCGGGTCTTGCAGCGCCTGGCGGGCCGCTTCCTGGAGAGCGTGGGCCTGGACAACCTCTTCGAGCAGGCCGGCGCCTCGAACATCCTCGGGCAACTCGGTTACACGAACGGTCCCTCGCGTCTGATCGGCATCGTGCTCTTCTGGGGTATTATCCTCACCGGCGTGGCCGCCGCCTTGAGCGTGCTCGGGCTCTCCTCGCTGGAGACCACGATGGATGGGATCATCAACATCGCCGGGCGGGCGCTGGTGGCGCTCGTCATCCTGATAGCCGGCGTAATGGCCGCCGGAAGACTCGCCGAGCTTGTGGCCTACCAGGCCGAGCGGGCGGGCCTGAGGGGGGCGGGAGCGTTCCGGCGCATCACGTTCGTGACCGTGGTCGTCATAGCCGGGCTCCTGGCCGCCGGGCAGCTCGGGCTGGAGACTTATCTGCTCGTCGTCCTCGCCATCGTCGTCCTCGCCACCCTCGGACTCGTCGCGGCCCTCTCCATCGGGCAGGGTCTGGTCTTGCTCTCGGGCAACATCGCCGCCGGACGCTACG
>JACCTS010000057.1 GCA_013812245.1 Rubrobacter sp. | reverse complement strand
GGACCGGGCGCTGGAGACAGGCGTACCCCTGGTGGACGTGGCCTACCTGAGCGTCACCAGCGAGGACTTCTAGGCGTCAGACCTAAAGGTCTGAAAGATCGTGCTCCGGCACGGAGAGGTTGTACGGGCGGGCGGGACGCTCGGCGAGCACGCGAACCTTGTAGACGAAGTCCGGCACGAACTCTCCCCGGCGCACCTCCAGGATCTCGACGGGCTGCCCGGTAGCCTTGAGGGCGGCTCTCTGCCCAACTTCGTAGCGCGCGGGCCGGTTTCGATCTACCAAAATACGTCTCCCTCCTCGCCGATGAAATGGGTAAACTTATTCTGGCACAGAGTACAAAGCGCCGGGAGGATACGAGATGGCCGAACGTTACGACCTTGCCGTCGTGGGCGCGGGACCGGGTGGCGCCGCCACCGCCTACTACGCCTCGAAAGCCGGGCTGCGCACCCTGCTGCTCGACCGGCAAGAGTTCCCCCGCGACAAGCCGTGCGGCGACGGCCTGATGCCCCACGCCGCCTCCGAGGTTGCCCTGATGGGCCTGGGCGACTGGCTGGACGAGCCCCACCACGGCCGATTCACCAGCTTCTCTATGTACACCGAGACAGCCTACCTCCGACAGGGCGTCCCCCCCACCCTCCACGGCCCCCACGGCTACGTCGCTGCCCGCGAGGAGACAGACGCCCGCATCCTCGGACGTGCTACGGCCGCAGGCGCCGCTCTTCACACAAACACGAGGGCCATGGACCTCGTGCGCTCTACATCGGGCGCGGTCACGGGGCTCGAAGCCACGAGCAACGGCGAGACCTTGCGTTTCGAGACCCCGATCGTGGTCGCGGCGGACGGGGTTGGAGGGTTCGCGGGGAACGGCATGAAAGCGCATCAGAACGCCGTGGCCCGGCGGCAATATTTTCGGGGTCTCGAAGGGCTCGACCAGGAGAGCCTGCACATCTTCATCACTCCTGACATGAACTCGGACGGCGCCGGCTACGGCTGGGTATTCTGCTTCGGGGACGGCCGGGCCAACGTCGGGGCCGGCGTCTCCACACGTTCCCTGCAACGCAGCGGGCGCAACCTCAAGGACTACTACGACCGCTTCCTGGAGGAGCCGCAGTTGAAGGCGTGGCTGCGGAACGCGGAGGCCGAGGGTCCCGTCAAGAGCTGGTCGCTCAAGATGGGCATGTGGGGCGCGAAGCGGTACGCACGGGGGCTCATGATGGTCGGGGACGCGGGGAGCATGGTGCACCCAATCAGCGGCGAAGGCGTCGGGTACGCCATGGAGTCGGGCCGCCTCGCCGCGACCTGGGCCCACGAGGCCCACGAACGCCGTGATTTCTCGGCCTCCCTCCTCTCCGGCTACGAACGCCAGCTCCGCAAGAAACGAGCGCGTGAGCACATCTCGGGACATGCGATGGTCAATCTCGTCCCCAACCTGCGGATGATGGAGCCGCTCTTCAAAGCGTGCGAGAAGGACGAGAACGCTCGCCGGACGCTCATAGAAGGCTTCACGGGGGACGCCCCGATCTACAGCCTCCTCAAACACCCGAGCGCACTCGGTAGGGCGCTGAGGATAGCCGTAAACCAAAGGAGGAACGGCGTTGGCTAGGGACTCGCTCGATCTCGGCTCCGTGAAGGTCCGTATCCTCGACGATGGCACATTCATTACCGACGCGGGGAACGTCTTCGGGGAGGGAAGGAAGGCGAAGATCCGTGGGGCCATGCACGCCGTTCTCGTCGAGACCAACGACGCTCTGGTCCTTATAGACGCGGGCTTCGGCCCCGAACTTCCAGGAGCCCTCGAAGGCCGCTACGAGATCCGTCGCGAAAGCAACCTGATGGACAGTCTGGAAGACGCCGGGCATTCCGTGGAGGATGTCACGCACGTGGTCCTCTCTCACCTCGACCCTGACCATGTCGGCTGGGCGCTCAACCCGCCAGACTTCCCGAACGCGACCGTCTACGCGCAACGCGCCGCACTGGAAGAGGCCCGCGAGATGCCGGAGAAGGACGGAAGGCGGCTGGCCGTCCCCGCCGTAGAACGGGGCGTGGAGGAAGGCTGGTTCGAGTTGCTGGACGGGGATGGAGAAATACTACCGGGCGTGAGGGTGGAGGTTCGGAACGGTCATTCCGAAGGGCATCAGATCGTCTGGATCGGCGATGGTGAGGATGTTGCGCTCTTCACCGCCGACCTCGCGCCCGCGAAGATCTGGCTGAACCCCGACCTCATTGCCGGTGTTGACACCGACCCCAAGGCCGCCCGCAAGAACCGCATCGAAGTCCTCACGGAGGCCGAGAAGCGCGGCGCGCCCGTGATCCTCTACCACGAGCCGAAAGACTTTCTGGTGAAGATCCGAAGCTCGGATGAGAAAGGCTTCGAGGGCATCCCGATAGAGGATTAGATCGCTTCTATCGGCGGCGACGCTCCCTGATCTTGCGCCATACGATAGGCGCGGCGAGAATGAGCAATTTCTTCAACATGGATTTCATGAATCTCCTATCAGGATAGCGTTCGTTTTCGTATACGGATGTACCCGCTCGAAGTTGCC
>JACCTS010000054.1 GCA_013812245.1 Rubrobacter sp. | reverse complement strand
CGTGGATCGTCCTGTACGTGAGGGTCGATTGAGCGCCGGTAAGACCCGGCGGTGTGGCCGGTTATCTTCTTGAACGCTTTGGAGAAGTGGTGAACATCGGCGAAGCCGCACTGCGAGGAGATCTCACGCAGGGTCAAACTCGTGTGCTGCAAGAGATCCTGGGCGCGCTGGACCCTGAGGTGCAACAGAAACTGATGCGGCGGACGGCCGAAACGGTTACGGAACACCGACGAGAAGCGAGACGCCGAGAGGCCGGCCCGCCGGGCCATGTCTTCGACGGAGAGCGGCTCCGAGAGACGCAGGGACATAAAAGAGGTGATCCAGTTCAAAAACTCCGGCCGGTCGGAGGACTCTACGCTCCCGCTGGAGTACGCCTGGAACAGCGAGAGAACCAGCCCAGTGGCCAGGTACTGGGACTCGAGCTGGCCGAGGAAGTCCCGCCGCTGCCAGACACCGATGGTCTTGAGCATCGTATCCCTGAACTCCGCGCGGCGCAGCGGGGCGAACTTCGTCGGCACCCGGACGCCTGCGGCTTCCTGCAGCCGGGGCTGCAGCAGCGCCTCATGCCCTGAGATATCAACCCGGCCGGAACGCACCACGAAGCTCCGCTCCCGCGCGGGGTTGTAGAAGACATCCAGATGGATGTACGGGCTGATCGTATGCGTCGGCCCCTCCAGGGTGTGCAACTCACCCGGCTGCACGAGGCAAAAGTCCCCCGCGACGCACCGGTGCTCGCAGCCCTCCACCCGTGCCACCACTTCCCCCTCCTGCACGTACATCAGCATGTAGTCCAGCAGCCGGCGCGGCGCCGTATACCACGCGGTTCGCACCGGGAAACTCGCGTCCCGCACGTAGGGAACTATAGCTTCTCGCCGCTCCATACACCCTACCCGATGGCCGTTTTTGACAAAGATTCGGTACGCTCTGGCAATGATGTGTACAACGAAAAAGTGTAGCATGTTGGCTGAGAACAGTTCGTGGGGAACGTTTTCGGCCGGGCGCAGGCGCCGCTTGCGAACGAGCGCGGGAGTAGAAAAGAACAAACGGGAAATCGGTATCGTCCGTTCGCGGGAGCGCGAGGTTTCCGCGCCGGGATGAGAAACGGAGGAGAGATGGGCAGAAAGAGGATCTCACGCCGGCAGTTCATCCAGCGTGGCGGCACGGCAGCGCTCGGGGCGAGCTTCGCGGGCACCCTGCTCGCCGGGTGCGGTGGTGGCAGCGAGGGCGGCAGCGGCCAGGTCACCTACTGGAGCAACCTTGAGGGTTCTGGCCCGCAGAACTACTTCGGGAAGAACATAGAGAAGCCGTTCGAGAAGGCGAATAAGGGCACGCAGCTCAAGGTCACCTTCCAGCCGCCAGACGAGATGGACCGTCTCGTCCGCACGGCGCTACAGGGTGGCGAGGGGCCTGACATCGTGATGACGCCGGGTCCCGCCTACGCCCAGGAGTACATAGACGCCAACCTCTTCGCGGAGCTGGACGACTACGCCGGACAGTACGGCTGGGACGACAAGCTGCTTGGATGGGCCCTGGATCTCGGCCGCGTGGACGGCAGCCTCTCCGCCATCCCATACCAACTCCAGACCATGCTGCTCTACTACAACAAGACCCTCTTTGGAGAGAAAGGCATGCAGCCGCCCAAGAACCGGGACGAGCTGGAGGCGATGGCCGAGGAGCTGAGCGGGCAGGGAATCACGCCGTTCGCCGCCGGTATAGGGGACGACCCGGCGGCTATAGAGTGGTACCCGACCGTGTTCTGGAACCACTACTCGGGGCCGGACGCGCTCTACCAGGCGCTCACCGGCGAGACCAAGTTCGCCGACCCGATCTTCGTGGAGGCCATAGAGCTCTTCAAGAGCTACGTCGAGAACGGCTGGTTTGGAGGAAGCACTGAGCGGTTCTTCTCCAACGGCTACGACGCCTATCACGTCGACTTCGGCGAAGGCAAGGCCGCGATGAACGTCGAGGGCTCGTGGTTCATGGCGAGCGCGGCGGATTTCTTCGGACAGGCGGCCGGCAACGACAACGAATGGGACTGGACCCCGCTGCCCCCGCTGCGCGACGGGGTGCCCCCGGAATTGTACGAGCTCGCACTCGGGTCAACCCTCTCCGTCAGCCAGCGCTCCGAGAACCCCGATGGCGCCGCCGCGTTCGTAGACTACCTCGTCGCCGACAAGTCGCGGGTCACCGAGTGGATGGCCGCCGTGCCCTCCGCGTTCAACGCCCCGCTCCCGTTCCAGGAAGGGGACTTCCCCTCAAGCATGGACCCCCGCGTGGAGCGGCAGCTCGTCTCCTTGAGCCAGGCCACGAGCGAGGGCAACTTCGGGTACGCGAACTGGTCCTTCTTCCCGGCCAAGTCCACCGTGTACATCCAGGAGGAGTTGCAGAAGGTCCTCACCGGCGACATCACGCCCGCCGAGTACTGCTCCGGCCTTGATGAAGTCTTCAAGGAGGATCGCAAGGAGGGGCTTGTGCCCAAGATCATCAAGCCGGGCAGCGCCTGATGGAGGCGGGTCACGCGGCAGCGACCACGAAGCGGGCGTCGGGGAGGCAGCGGCGACGACGCGGGTTGGTGGCCTGGGTGTTTATGATCCCGCTCGTGATCGTGAACGTGCTCGTGATCCTGGGTCCCTCGGTGGCGACCATCTACTACTCGTTCACCGAGTGGTCGGGGCTGGGGCCGGCGGAGTTCGTGGGCCTGGAGAACTACCGTGAGATCCTCTCCGACGGGGACTTCTACCTCGCCATGTGGCACAACGTCCTGTGGACCGCCATCTTCCTGACCGTCCCGATCTCGATGGGACTACTGGGCGCTTTCCTTCTGTCCCAGATCACCCGCTTCCAGTTGTTCTTCCGGATCGTCTACTTTATCCCCTACGTGGTGGCGAGCGTGGTGAACGCGGCGCTGTGGCAGAACATCCTGGATCCGGACCGGGGCATCGGATCGGCCCTGGCATCGGTCGGCATCCCGTTCCTCGACGGAGTTTCCTTTTTCGGAAGCGAAAGGCTGGCGTTGCCTTCTGTAGCCTTCGTGAACAACTGGGCCTGGTGGGGCTTCGTGGTGCTCTTGTTCCTCACGGCGTTGCAGTCGGTTGATACTCAACTCTACGACGCTGCCAAGGTGGACGGGGCCGGGCGCTGGCAGCAGTTCGTCAACGTCACGATCCCCGGCATAAGACCCACGCTCGTCTTCGTGGTGCTGTTGACGATCATAAACTCGCTGCTGGTCTTCGACTACGTGTACATCATCACCCGCGGTGGTCCAGCGGGCGCGAGCGAGGTCGTAGGCACCCTGATGTACAAGGAGGCCTTCGAGCGTTTCGAGGCCGGGTACGCGGCGGCCATGGGGCTGGGCCTGAGCTTCGTGAGCGGCCTGATCGTGCTGGTGTTCGTCTTCCTTCGCAGGAGGGGGTGGGAGATTTGAGTTCCACGAGTGGAGGCGAACGCGGTTTGCGTCGCGAGCCGTCGAAGATCCCCTACTATCTGATCCTCGGCGTTCTGGCGCT
>JACCTS010000041.1 GCA_013812245.1 Rubrobacter sp. | reverse complement strand
GTGGTTGCCTCGGCTGGTGCCGAGATCGACGGCTGATGGCGACCACACAGCAGGATGCGGCGCTCAAGAGTGCATGCTGCACTACCTGGACCCACCCGGTCGCCCGTTTGCTCTTGGGCGAGCGACTGCACCCAGGAGGCGAACGAACCACGGCGGTGACCGTCGATTCCCTCAGACTTGAGCCGGGCGCAAGCGTTCTCGACCTCGGATGCGGGTACGGGTCAACCCTTGGCATGCTCGCCGAGCAGGGGTATGCGGCGATCGGCCTCGACCTCGCACACGAGGCGACCTCGGCGGCCTCAACTTTTGGGTGTGTCGTTGTCGCAGACGCGGAGCGCCCCCCAGTCAGCGCGGGCTCGCTCGACGGGATCGTGATGGAGTGCGTGTTATCGCTACTCCCGGACAAGGAGGGGGCCGTGTCCAGTGCCCACCGTGCCCTTAAACGGGGTGGTCATATCGCTATCTCCGATGTCACGATCGATCAACCGCTGCCCCTTCCTCTTGAAGAAGTCGCTGCCTGGAGCACGTGCGTTTCCGGCGCGCTCTCCACGGCAGGCTATGTGGGCCTGCTTCAAGAGTGGGGTTTCGGCAAGGTCCAGAGCATCTGTCTGGACGACGCCCTGGTCGCGCTCATCGATCAGATCCGCCGAAGACTCGCGCTCATCGAAGTCGCCCTAACCGCTAGGGGGGTGGAACTCGCTCCCTTGGGAGTAGACAGCGAACGTCTGGAGGAGCTCCGGGACCTGACGGTTGCCGCCCTCGACGTCGTTCGCAGCGGGGGGGCCGGCTACCGGCTATTTCACGCCACGAAGCAATGATCCCCCAGGGGTCTGGAGCCGGCATTGAGCACACGACACGATTTCGACACGCGCGCGACGCAAAACGATGAAAAGTAGCGCCAAGTCTTGCGCCAGGAATCGAGCTGCTGACCTGGGACAATGCATAGTCTCGGAAGGACTTGAGGGGTGTTGAAAACCCGCGGGGCACGGACTCTTAATCCGTAGGTTCAGGGTTCGATTCCCTGGCGACCCACCCGCCAACCAGCATGTTTGTGTTGAACGTGTGGTCAATCAGCTTGCGATTTTCCGCAAGTTGACGCGGAATTGACGCGGAAAGGAGCCACTTGACGAGCCTCGCGGTGATCGCGCTCGCCCCGCTGTCAACGCCACCGATGGCGATCCTCCTCGGGAAGCCGCCCAGCCCTAGCGCGTCATTGCAGATGCTGCCACCTGTCGAAGGGTCGCGACGCGCTCGATCAGGACGGTGGGGGAAGTGGCGAATAACAAGCGTGTAAGATCCAGCACGAAGAAGAGGAGTTCGTGCCAATGCAAGGCGGCGCGAAGCCGCAGATCGTACGTGCACAGATGTAGGGAGTGCCTTGCCCAGGGTTCGCACCTGCGCACCCGTGCACGGACTAGGGGTGGTTGCCCTTGCTGCGTCCAAATTGCGTCCATCAGATCCCTGTCACGTGGTGCCGATGGATGTCACGGATACTCACGAAATACGCGCTGACCAGGTACTTCGCGAAACGATCCTGGTTACGAGCTCGCCCAGATTGCGTTGTAAGCGCAGTGCTCTCCCCGCGCTTCACAGTCACCAACAATCGGCTCCTTTGTTGCCCCGCTCCCCGATGTCAAGGTGCCCCCCGCGCTTCGGGCATCTCGACAGCCCAGGAATCTCGACAGCCAGGAATGGCGAAATCGAGCGGTGAGGGCGACGATTGCCGGGGGTTGCAACATCGACATTACGGGGCCCCCGGCTCCTCACTTAGATCCATATAGCGATCCATATAGCGAACCGCGATTCTATGCGAACATGTGTTCGACTGCGAGGACCCAGGCCTTCGTCGGTCGCTCGCAGTCGATTGACTCGATCCCGGCGCGGGGACCAATGGATCAAGAGGTCGCCGCGCAGATCTGTGATCGATCCGGCCCGCTTTTTGGGCCGCTCATGGCCCGCTCGAGGGTCCTCAACTCAGCGCGCCCCAGGGTGATTTCGGACCTCAAAGGTTGCAGCAATGATTAAGGCGGCGCGAAACCGCAGATCGTACGTGCACAGATGTAGGGAGTGCCTTGCCGGGGGCACGCTGAACATGGGCACACTTCGGGTCGCCAGTCGAAGCAGCCCGTAGATCACACACTACTGGGGGCGCAGTGCCAATGTCACCGATGTCCCCACCCCCTAGGGGGTCGACCGGGCGGCGACGCCCCAAGGGACGTCTCAGTAACTAAAAGTCGTCGCGGCTTCGTCACCGATCCAATCCCACATCGGCACAGTGCCTCCGAGCTCCGCGTTGGTTACGAGGTAGCTCTTGTCGAGTTTGCGCGCATCGAAACAGATGGGGCATACGAGGAAGCGACCTCCTGCCTTCTCGTATCGTTCGATTAGATCGGTAAGTGGTGGACAGCCCTCGCACGCGACAGCATGGGCGAACTCTGGAACCGCGAGCCGGACCGCCTCCTTGGTGAGGAACATCAACGTTGGGCGTCCGCCTTCAGCCGCCCCTACCGCAACGAGAAAGGCAACCGTCACCTTTTCGGAGTCCTCTAGTCCTGTCGTAAGGCTGATCACCGCTTTGTTTCCCATCTTGCACTCCTCCTTCTAGTAGGCCGATGCTTAGGTAAGTGACGTTGGATTGAACAGTGAGCGATCGAAGTGAACTTCAGCCCCTGGCTAGATCGAATTCCAAAGACAGCGGGATCTGCTTGCGCAGCGAGTCTCCTACCGGTGACGACCGTTCGCATCTCTCCTTGAGGTATTCGATCTGCTCGTCCGTGGCGCCGGGCGCTTCGATCACGACCCGGTAGGAGACCTCCTGGTACGCAGCATCGTTAG
>JACCTS010000297.1 GCA_013812245.1 Rubrobacter sp. | reverse complement strand
TTGCCCTCGGCCGATATGCGCGCCCGCGTGCAGTCCGCGCAGAAGGGCTTCGTTACCGAGGCGATTATGCCGACCTCACCGCCGCCGTCCTTGTACCGGTAGCGGTTGGCGACCTCGCCCCGATAGTTCGGATCGACCGGCTCGAACGGCATCTCGGCGTCGATCGTCGCGACGACCTCCCGGGCGGGGACGACGTCGTCGAGGCGCCAGCCGTTGGTGGTGCCAACGTCCATGTACTCGATGAAGCGGAGGATGTGACCGGTACCGTGGAAGTATCGGGCCATCGAAAGGATGCTGTTCTCGTTCATCTCGCGCTTCAGCACCATGTTGATCTTGACGGGACCGAGACCTACAGCCGCTGCCGCGTCGATGCCCTCGAGAACCCGGGCCACCGGGAAATCGACGTCGTTCATCGCCTTGAAAACATCGTCCTCGAGCGCGTCGAGACTCACCGTGACTCGCCCCAGTCCGGTCTCCTTGAGCATCCTCGCTCGCTTGGCCAGCATCGATCCGTTGGTCGTAAGAGCGAGATCGAGGCCGTCAATCGCTGCCAGCATCTCGATGAGCCTCTCGATGCCGCGGCGCACGAGCGGCTCTCCTCCAGTGAGACGGATCTTCTTCACGCCGAGATCCACGAAGATGCGTGCGACGCGCTCGATCTCTTCGAAGCTCAGAAGCTCGGCGCGTTCGAGGAACTGGTAGTCGCGCCCGAACACCTCTTTGGGCATGCAATAGACGCAGCGGAAGTTGCAGCGATCCGTGATCGAGATCCTGAGATCGCGGATCGGCCGCCCCAAGGTGTCGACGACCTCGATCCCTGAAGATGCCCTCTGGCCCATGCCCTCACGATAGCCCGGAGCCGAACTTCATCAGGCCATCGCCTGAGAGCGTGACGAGGCGATGGTTTTCAGCCACTCGAGGAACTTGGCCCCCTCCGGTGCCAGAGGCGTTTCCCGCCTCGAGGCAGAGACCCACTCGACTATTCGCGACGCCCTACCGGGTCGCGGGAGCGCGGGCGACCGCGGATCCCGTCGCCCAGCACGTACGGCAAACTACGAGCGTGAAGCAGGTCGTGCTCGTCGGGCTGGTCTTCGTGGGATTGTTGCTCACCGTGACCTGGGCCCTCCAGCGACGCCTCATCTACCTTCCCTCCGAGGGGCCCGTGCCAGAGGCCCACGATGTGATCGACGGCGCGCGCGAGGTCACGCTCGGAACGAGTGACGGCCTCGCTCTCGGCGCCTGGTTCGTCCCGCCTCCTGCGAGCGGCAACGACAGCGCGGTGTGGTAGCGAACGGCAACGCCGGCGACAGTTCGCTGCGGGCGCCGCTCGCGCAAGGGCTCCCCGGCGAGGGTTTCGCCGTTCTCCTGTTCGACTACCGCGGCTACGGCGGCAACCCCGGGCATCCGAGCGAGGAGGGACCGTCGCGCGACGTCCGCGCCGCGTACCGCTTTCTCATCCAAGAGGAAGGCATCGCGCGCGAGCGGCTGCTCTACTTCGGCGAGAGCTTGGGGCCGCAGTGGTGACCGAGCTCGCCACCGAGCACCCTCCGGGCGGGCTGCCGCTCAGATCCCCATTCACCGATCTCGCCGCGGTCGGGCGGGTGCACTATCCCTTCCTCCCCGTCGGCGCTGCTCCGAGACCGCTTCCCGCTGATCGAGCAAATCCAACGCGTCGACCTGCCGACGACGGTCGTCTACGGCGACCAAGACTCGATCGTGTCTCCCGAGCAGAGCCGAGCCGTCGCGGCCGCGGCGGCGGGGCCAACCACTGTTGTCGAGATCGAGGCAGATCACAACGACCTCGCTCTCTTGAACGGTCGGGGAGCTGATCGACGCGGTGGTCGACCTTGCGGAGCAGATCAGCGCGCTGACGCTGGTCAACCGGCTCCCTACTCCTTCTAGAGGAATCACCCGTAATGAATTCGCTCCTCCGTTCAATCTAGAGGGAAGGTATTCAATCCGGCTCCTCGACTGCTTCCATCTTATTCGCGCTGTTGCCTACCCTTCCCCCCGGCATGGCTGGTAGAGGTCCGGCTGTAATGTCCCGCGACGTCGAGCCATCGCTTCGCGTGGAGTCCCACGTGAAGATCTATGTCAGAGACGACGACCCCCCTCTCGGTCGTACAACGGTCCCCCTAGCGGCTGCCCTCCCTGCGGTTCGAAGATCGCGGCTCCACCGCGGTCCAGTACCTCTAGGTCGGCGGGAATTTCGACTGGGAAATCGTCCGGAAAAGCAGAACACGGGATGAATTGCGGGAACCGAGATGACGAACGCACCTTTTGACTCGATAGCGATATGGCGCATTGTCGCCATCCAGCCGTCTGGGTCATATCTCGTGGAAGCTACCCAGAATTGTACGCCTTTCTCGTACAGCTCGTAGCGCGCCAGAGGCATCCGGTTCTCCCAGCAGATGAGGCCACCGATGCGATCGACGCGAGTTTCGGTCACGTCGAGGTCAGTGCCGTCTCCGAAGCCGTGGAACAGTCGCTCGTGCATTGTCGGCATCAGCTTCCGGTGTTTCCACAACACCCCTCCGGGCCGAGGAGGACGACCGAGTTATACAGCGTCCCCGGACGTTCTACCTCGCGGTTCGTTGATGCCGATGACGCAGTAGATATCGAACTGCCGGCACGCAGCCACGAGCTCCTCGGCCCCGGCACCTCTACCGACGATGCCCACAGACGCTCCCACGTCTCATTGAATCCATCGAACCTTGCTGCCTGATGCGCTTAAGCACCACTCGGATATATCGAGACGAATGCTTCCGGGAAAACGGCAAGCTCTACGCCGTCTTGGCTCGCCTCTGCGAGCAGACCCGCGGCTTTATCTACAGTCGCGTCGGCGTCCAGGATCACCGGCGTCGCCTGAACGGCAGCCACTCCGGGACGGAAGATCGGCATCAACCGACGTTAAGACGAGGATGCTCGAGGTCAACGGATGATCTCGCGGCGCGGCGATGATGACGTACGCTATTGACGCGGCGCTGCCGTAGGGCGAAAACAGAATCTCAGCGCCCTCTTCGAGCAGCTTCTCAGTGTTGCGTCTGACGCGCGCAGACTTAGACTCGTCGTCGAACACGACCAGTTCCACCGGCCTTTTCGCTTCGCCAACCACGATGCCGTCTGCCCTGGCCGATGTCGCCCACAGCTTGAGCCCCCGGTGGGCTTGCACCCTGCACCGAAAGGGAGCCGCTCAGCGAAAGGCTTGCGCCCGCCAACGACGTCAGCGGTCACAACAGTCGCCGGCGTCGCGCCGGGCGTCCGAGCGCCACTGCGAGCATCGGCTCGAGATCCGTCTCGAAGAACTTGCTAACCTCGTCGTCGTAGAAGGTGAGCCCACTCGCCCCGAAACCGCATGCGTACGCGCCGAGATAGAGCCTCCCCGCGCGGATACCCGCCTCGAGTTGGGCGGCACGATACCCGCGTGAGCCGTATCCCGACACGATGCGCCGGAGATTGGCGATGA
>JACCTS010000590.1 GCA_013812245.1 Rubrobacter sp. | reverse complement strand
GCATCGTGGTGAATGTGGATCGTTTCGGGAACACGTCGGCGGCCAGCATTCCGATCTCGTACCCGGACATCTTCGATGGGTTCGAGCCGGGGCGGTATGTGATCACGGTCGGTTTCGGGTTCGGCCTGACGTGGGCGGCGAACCTCTACAAAATCTAGGTCCGAAGGAGGGGGATTGGAGATACGGCGGGCCATTGTGTTTCCTGGACAGGGAACGGTGGGAGGCGAGGTCTCTGGAAAAATCCGGGAAGTAGTTCGGCAGCAGATCGGTGACGGCGACGTACCGTACCAGCTTTCCGTTTTCGCGCGTTCGGTGGACCTGCTGTACGAATTGGGCAAGCACGAGATCACGCCCGACGTGGTGGCCGGTCATTCGCTCGGCGAGTACGCCGCCGCGCACGCCGCCGGTTCTCTGAGCCTGGAGGATGGGGTACGGCTCGTGGCGGAGAGGGACCGACTGATGAACGAGGCTTCGGAGCAGAATCCCGGTGGGATGGTGGCCGTGATCAAGGCCGACCCGCAGGAGGTAGCCCGAGCCGTCGAGGATTTCCCGGAGGAAGATGGCGTGGTGGTGGCGGCAAACTTCAACACGCCGCGTCAGACGGTGATCTCTGGCGAAAAGTCCGCGCTGGAAGCGGTAGGCGAAAATATCAAAGGGCGGAAAGTCCCCCTCGAAGTAGCGGGAGCTTTCCATTCGCCGTTGATGCTGGAGGCTTCGCTGGCAATGGAGTACTTGCTGGAAGGAACCGAGTTTGGAGAACCGGAGATCCCGATGGTGAGCGGCGTGGACGGGGCTGTGCTGGCGACCGCTGACGACGTGCGGCTGGCGCTCCGGAACCAGATGCTCTCGTCGGTGAGGTGGGTCGAGGTGATCGCGCGTTTCGAGGACTTAGGCGTGCGAGAGATCGTGGAGGCGGGAGAGGGAGGCACGCTGGTGCGGATGCTTCGGGATTTCAGGTCCGTGGAGATCGAGGGGCGCGGCGCGATGGGGTTGCTGGCGTGAAGCGATCCCTGACTGCGGTGGAGATTCGGGACCTCATCCCGCATCGCTACCCGTTCCTGCTGGTGGACCGTATCGAGGAAGTCGAGCCGGGGGTGCGGGCCGTCGGGGTGAAGAGCGTCACCCAGAATGAGCCTTTTTTCCAGGGACACTTCCCCGGTTATCCGGTGATGCCCGGCGTCCTGATCGTGGAGGCGATGGCCCAGGTCGGGGCGGTTGGGGTGATGAGCGTGGAGGCGTACCGGGGCAAGCTGGCGCTCTTCGCTGGCATAGACGGCGTGCGGTTCCGGCGGCAGGTCGTGCCGGGTGACGTGCTTACGATGGAGGTCGAGATCGAACGCCTGAAGGGCAAGATCGGGCGCGGCAAAGGCCGGGCAACGGTTTCTGGGGAGCGGGTCTGCGAGGCTGATCTGATGTTCGCGTTCGCGGAAGGGGTTGGAGAGCTGTGATCGAAGCCGGAAGGGTCGCCGTCGTCACCGGCGGCGGCCGAGGCATAGGACGGGCGATAGCCGTCCGTCTCGCCCTCGAGGGCGCGGACATCGCCATCTCATATCGTTCCAACGACGAGGCGGCGGAGGAGAGCGCGAAGCTAGTGCGCGAGGCCGGTGTGAGGTGCGAGGCTTTCAAGGGAGACGTTGCTTCGCAGGAGGACGTTGACGCGCTTTTCAAGGGCGTGGACGAGGCATTCGGGCGGGTGGACATCCTGGTGAACAACGCCGGGGTCACACGGGACAACCTGATCATGCGGATGAAGGAAGAGGAGTTCGACGAGGTACTGCGGACCAACCTCAAGGGGACATACCTGTGCACGCGGGCCGTGCTGCGGAAGATGGTGCGGGCGCGGTGGGGCAGGATCGTTAACGTCTCCTCCGTCGTCGGGCTCGTTGGGAACGCCGGGCAGGCAAACTACGCCGCCTCCAAGGCCGGGCTGCTCGGGTTCACCAAAAGCGTCGCGCGGGAGGTGGCGCAGCGCGGCATCACGGTCAACGCGGTCGCGCCAGGATACGTCGAAACCGAGTTGACCGGGAGCCTGCCCGACAAGGTGAAAGACCAGATCCTGGGCCAGGTCCCGATGGGGAGGTTCGGGACGCCGGAGGAAATCTCTGAGGTCGTCGCGTTCCTCGCCGGTGAGGGCGCAGGATACGTCACAGGACAGACCATTACGGTGGATGGCGGGATGGTTATGCAATAATGCGATTTGCGCTACACTGTTCGCTGTCCCCGTTGAGGGTATGGCATATTGGGAAGTTGTGAGAATCACAAGGGAGGAGCAGGAAATGGAGAGAGACGAAATACTCACCAAAATCCAGGAGATAACCGCCGACCGTCTCGGCGTGGATGAAGCCGAAGTGACACCGGAGGCGTCCTTCCGGGAGGATCTGGAGGCCGACTCGCTGGACCTCGTGGAGCTCATCATGGAGCTTGAGGAGCAGTTCGGTATGGAGATCCCGGACGACGAGGCGGAGAAGATCACCACGGTCGAAGAGGCCGTGGACTACGTGACGGAGCATCAGGCGGCGTGACTGAGGCTCCCTTACAGGGCAGGGGGCACGCGCTCGTAACCGGACTCGGGGCGGTTACCCCGCTTGGAACCGGGGTCGAGAACTTCTGGGACGCGGCCCTGCACGGAAAGAGTGGTGTCGGGGAGATCACGCTCTTCGACCCCTCCCCGTTCCCATCGCACATAGCGGGCGAGTGCTCGGACTTTGACCCGACAGACTTCATGCCCCGGAAGCTGGCCCGCCGGATGGACCGCTACGCCCAATTCGGCGTGGCGGCGGGCGTGGAGGCTGCGGAGAGCGCCGGTATCATGGACACCATCCGCGAGCGGCCCGAGCGGGTCGCCATCGTGATGGGCAGCGGCATCGGCGGGCTCTCGACGTGGGAGCGAGAGTACAAGGTTCTGCACGAGCGTGGTCCGGGACGGGTGAGCCCTTTTCTCATCACGATGATGGTCCCGAACATGGCGGCCGGACAGCTCGCCATCACGCTCGGGGCGACAGGGCCGAGCCAGTGCCCGGTCCTCGCGTGCGCCACCGGCGGCGAGGCTATCGCCGAAGCGCTGGAGTTGATCCGCCGCGGTGACGCCGATGTGGTGATAGCGGGCGCTTCGGAAGCCCCGATCACACCTCTCTCGATGGCGGGATTCTGCGCGATCCGTGCGATATCCACCCGCAACGACGAGCCGCACCGCGCGAGCCGGCCATTCGATTCCGGCCGTGACGGCTTCGTGATGAGCGAAGGCGGCGGCGCGATAGTCCTCGAGAGCCCGGAGCACGCCGAGCGGCGCGGCGCCGAACCGATTGCTGCCGTCGCTGGCTACGGACGCTCCACCGACGCCTACCACGTGACAGCTCCCGACGAACAGGGCCGCGGCGTGGAACGCGCCATGCATCACGCCCTCGAAGATTCCGGCCTCAGTGCTGAAGACATCGGCCACGTGAACGCCCACGCGACCTCCACACCGACGGGCGACGGGCCTGAAACAAAAGCTATCTCGCGCGCCATGCCCCACGCGGCGGTCTCGGCCACCAAATCCATGACCGGCCACTCCTTCGGGGCGGTGGGGGCGATGGAGGGTGTCATGTGTGCCCTCGCCCTCAAGCAGAAAATACTGCCTCCGACGATCAACCTGGAAGACCTGGCCGAAGACTGCGAGCCACTGGACTACGTGGGCGCGGAGGCGCGGGAAGTCCCCGATCTCAGAGCCGCCATCTCGAACTCTATGGGGTTCGGCGGGCACAACGTCGTGGTGGCGTTTACAGGTATAGAATAATTACAAGATGACTATAAAAGATCTCATAACGATACTGCCGGAACCATTGCGGCAGCGGTCGTTGACACACCCGAGCGTCGCGGACCCGTACGAGTCCAACGGGCGGCTGGAGTTCCTTGGGGATTCGATCCTGAACACCCGGGTCGCGGAGCTAGTATTCCACAATTATCCCGAGTTGCTCGAAGGAGATCTCACGCGCATCCGGGCGCATCTCGTACGCAAAACTTTCCTGGCTGCGGTGGGACGGGATGAGGGACTGGAAGAGATGATCGAAAGCTCCATCATCAACGACTCGGTTATCGCCGATACGGTGGAAGCCATCATCGGAGCCGCCTACCTCATTGACCAGGATCTCGTCTTCCGCACGATAGAC
>JACCTS010000290.1 GCA_013812245.1 Rubrobacter sp. | reverse complement strand
ACAACCTGCAGACATATGGCGAGAACACCGGGCACGGGGACCGGACGGAGATGGAGTTCACGGCCTCACAGATGCGCCGCTACGGGTTAGTAGGTATGCTCTGGTACAACGAGCAGGAACTCTTCTCCAGCCAGTATGCCACTTTGAGCGACTACCAGAGCACCATCGCAGCATATAGGTGAGAAGTCGAGCTATACCAGGTCGGTAAGGGTGCTTGGGGGCGGCTACGGGTCGCCCCCGCATTTTGACGTTCTACGGCGGCAGAGGTGTCAATCATAGGTCTATCTGGAGATCAGGGCTTGCAACCGGTCTCGCACCGCCTCCAGCGGAACGCGCTCCTGTTGCAGGGTATCGCGGTCGCGGATGGTGACCTGCCGGTCCTCGATGGTGTCGAAGTCCACCGTGACGCAGAAGGGGGTCCCGGCCTCGTCCTGGCGGCGGTAACGGCGCCCGATGGAGCCGGAGTCGTCGTAGGAGATGCGGTAGTCGCCCTTGAGGTCGTCGTACAACTCGCGGGCGATGGTTGAGACGGGCTCCTTCTTGGAGAGCGGGAACACGGCGGCTTTGATCGGGGCGATGCGCGGGTGGAGCTTGAGCACGGTGCGCTCTTCGCCGTTCACCTCTTCCTCCGTGTAGGCGTCAACGAGGAAGGCGAGCATCATGCGGTCAGCACCGCCAGCGGGCTCGATGACGTAGGGGAAGTATCGGTTGTTCGTGGCCTGGTCTATGTACTCCAGGTTCTCGCCGGAAAACTTGGCATGCTGTTTGAGATCGAAGTCCGTGCGGTTGGCTATGCCCTCCAGCTCCGACCATCCCGCGAAAGGATAGTTGTACTCGATGTCCACCGTGCGCTTGGAGTAGTGGGAGAGCTTCTCCTTCGGATGCTCGTAGCGGCGGAGGTTCTCCGCTTTCAGGCCCAGGTTCAGGTACCAGTACCAGCGTTGTTCGATCCAGTACTCGTGCCACTCCTCGTCCGTGCCAGGCTCGACGAAGAACTCCATCTCCATCTGCTCGAACTCGCGGGTGCGGAAGATGAAGTTGCCTGGTGTGATCTCGTTCCGAAAACTCTTTCCTTGCTGCGCGATCCCGAACGGCACCTTGACCCGACTGGTCTGCAACACGTTCTTGAAGTTCACGAAGATGCCCTGCGCCGTCTCCGGCCTGAGATACGCCAGGTTCTCCTCGCTCTTCACAGGCCCCATGTACGTTTCGAACATCAGGTTGAACGGCCTGACCGGTGCGAAGTCACGGCCGCCGTCCACGGGGTCCTTGACCCTGTCGTCTTCCTCGATGATCTTCGTCAGCTCTTCCGGGCTCAGGCCCTCGGCGTCGATGCCGGTGGCGTCCTCGATGAGGTGGTCGGCGCGGTAGCGGCGCTTGCTGGTGCGGCTCTCCACGAGCATGTCGTTGAAGGTCGCCGTATGCCCGGACGCCTCCCACACCTTCGGGTGCATGATGATTGCGGCGTCGAGGCCGACCACGTCGTCGCGCATGTGAACGGTGTGGCGCCACCACTCGTCCTTTATGTTCCGCTTCATCTCGATACCGAGCGGTCCGTAATCGTAGGAGGAGCGGAGGCCGCCGTAGATCTCCGAACTACCGTACACGAAGCCCCGGCGCTTGCAGAAAGCCACCATCTTCTCCATCGTCACGGTCCCAGGCATGTCTCGAACCTCCGGAATCTCTTAGAAAAGCCGTAAAGTCCAGCGAGTATAGCTCAGGGCGCGGCGGGGTTGATAGGCCGGCTCGGGTAATATAATGCGGGCATGGAGATACTTCTGGCAGTCGGCATCGGCGTGGGCCTCGCCTCCGTCGCGGGGGTGCGGGCCTTCCTGCCGCTCGCGCTCGCCGGCGTTTTCTTCCTGCTTGGCCTGTTCGCGTTGCCGGGTGCGGTCGAGTCTTTCGTCGGATGGCCGGCGATCGGCGGCCTGTTCGGGCTCGCGATACTGGAACTCATCCTGGACAAGGTGAAGGCTCTCGACCGGGGCTTGAATGCGGCGCTGGTTCCGGTACGGGCCGCTTCGGGCGCTGTTCTCTTCTCCGCGGCGATGGGGGCCGGGCCGAGCGCGGAGGCCGTGCCCTGGCTCGTCTCGGGCGCCCTGATCGCCGGCATCGTCGCTTTCTTGAAGGTGTTCCTGCGGCCCCCGGCGAAGGTCGAGGCCTCCGGGGTCTCGGCCCGGTTCCTGAGTGGCGCGGAGGATGTGGTGGCGCTTGTGGGCGGGATCTTGGGAATTTTAGTATCTCTCGTGCCGCTGTTTCTGGTGGGGTTCCTGTTATTCTTCTATTTCAGGGTCAGGAAGCGCCGGG